>NZ_DJTF01000112.1:40689-61307 GCF_002438125.1 Pseudomonas sp. UBA6315 | reverse complement strand
CCAGCTCCTACAGGCTCTGCTGCGCAACCCAATCGCTGGCAAGCCAGCTCCTACAGGCTCTGCTGTGCAATCCAATCGCTGGCAAGCCAGCTCCTACAGGCTCTGCTGTGCAACCCAATCGCTGGCAAGCCAGCTCCTACAGGCTTGCTGCGCAGCGTTACTGTGGGAGCCGGCTTGCCGGCGATGAGTCCACTGCTATCAATGAAAATCCCGGCTGCGTACATCCAGCCCCTGCAGCAACACGCTGATATCCTCAAGCCGCCGCGCAATCAGGTGCCGCACGCCATTCTCCTGCTCCAGCCGCCCGCTCACCTTGAGCAATTGCGACCCCACCAGCGCCCGCCGCTGCCGCTCGGCCAGCTCACGCCAGACCACCACATTGACCATGCCGAACTCATCCTCCAGCGTCACGAAGGTCACGCCACTGGCCGTCTGCGGGCGCTGGCGCCCCACCACCAGCCCAGCCACGGCAATCGCATCGCCATGCTCAACCCCCGCAAGCTGCGCCGAACTGCGGCACCCCAGGGCGCGCAAGCGCGGGCGCAACAGGCACAGCGGATGCGGCCCCAAGGTCGTGCCCAAGGTGTCGTAATCGGCCACCAGGTCTTCACCCACGGTCGGCGCAGGCAGGGCTACCGCGGCCTCGGGTGACGCTTCAACCTCGGCGAACAGCGGCAACTGCGGCTGCACCGCCGCCACCTGCCAGCGCGCCTGATGCCGATCGCTTGCCAAGGCCCGCAACGCCCCCGCATCGGCCAACCGGGCACGGGCGCGGCTGTCGAGGCCCGAGCGCAGGCACAGGTCCTCGACATCGCGCCAGGGCCGTTGCGCCCTCGCCTGCTCAAGCCGCCGGGCATCGGCCTCGGCAAAGCCGCGAATCTGCCGCAAGCCCAGGCGGATGGCCAGGGCGCCCTGGGCGACAGGCTCCAGCGTGCAGTCCCATTCGCTGTGCAGCACATCCACCGGGCGTACCTCGATGCCCTGGCGCCGCGCCTCCTGCAACAGCTGGTCAGGGCTGTAGAAGCCCATCGGCCAGCTGTTGACCAGCGCACAGGTGAAGATCGCCGGCTCGTGGCATTTGAGCCAGCTGCTGGCATAGCACAGCAAGGCGAAGCTGGCCGCGTGCGACTCGGGAAAGCCATAACTGCCAAAGCCTTTGATCTGCTCGAAGATGCGTTCGGCAAAGGCCAGGTCGTAGCCATTGCGCAGCATCCCCTCGATCAGCCGCACGCGGTGGGGTTCAAGGCCGCCGTGGCGCTTCCAGGCGGCCATGCTGCGGCGCAGCTGGTCGGCCTCGCCGGGGCTGTAGTCGGCAGCGACCATGGCCAGTTCCATGACCTGCTCCTGGAACAGCGGCACGCCCAGGGTGCGCCCGAACACTTCCTTGAGCTTGGGCGATGGGTAGGTGACCGGTTCCAGCTTCATGCGCCGGCGCAGGTAGGGGTGCACCATGTCACCTTGAATCGGCCCGGGGCGCACGATGGCCACCTCGATCACCAGGTCGTAGAAGGTGTTGGGCTTGAGCCGCGGCAGCATGGCCATTTGCGCCCGCGACTCGATCTGGAACACGCCCATGGTTTCGGCGCGGCTGATCATGGCGTAGGTGGCCGGGTCTTCGCTGGGGATGGTCGCCAGGGTCAAATGCCGGCCTCGGTGGCGTTGCAGCAGGTCGAAACAGCGGCGCAAGGCGCTGAGCATGCCCAGGGCGAGCACGTCGACCTTGAGCAGGCCGACCATGTCCAGGTCGTCCTTGTCCCACTGGATCACCGTGCGCTCGGCCATGGCCGCGTTCTCCACCGGCACCAGGTGGTCCAGGGGCTGTTCGGAAATCACGAAGCCGCCGGGGTGCTGGGACAAATGCCGCGGGAAACCGATCAACTGCGCAGCCAGGCGCAGGATGCGCTGCAACGACGGGCTGGACGGCTCGAAGCCGGCCTCGGCCAGGCGTTGCTCATCGGGGATGCGGTCGCTCCAGCGGCCGCAGCACTTGGCCAGGGCATCCACCTGATCGGCCGGCAGGCCCAGCACCCGGGCGACATCACGCACTGCCCCGGCGCCATGGTAGGTATTGACCACCGCCGTGAGTGCGGCGCGGTGCCGGCCATAGCGGCGGAACACGTACTGGATCACTTCCTCGCGCCGGTCGTGTTCGAAGTCCACGTCGATATCGGGGGGCTCGTTGCGCTCGCGAGACAGGAAGCGTTCGAACAGCAGGCGGTGTTCCATCGGGTCCAGTTCGGTGATGCCGAGCACGAAGCACACCACCGAGTTGGCTGCCGAACCCCGCCCCTGGCAGAGGATATGCTGGCTGCGGGCGAAGGCAACGATGTCGTGCACGGTGAGGAAGTAGCTCTCGTAACCGAGCTCTTCGATCAGCGCGAGCTCCTTGTACAGCACCTCGCGAACCCGTTCGCTGGGCCCTGCCGGCCAGCGCAGGGGCAAGCCGCGTTCGCACAGCTCGCCTAGCCAGCTGGCCGGGGTATGGCCCTCGGGCACCAGTTCGCGCGGGTACTGGTACTTCAGCTCGCCGAGGTCGAAGCGGCAGCGCTCGGCGATGCGCAGGGTTTCGGCGAGCAGGTCGGCCGGGTACAACTCGGCCATTTGCTCGAGGCTGCGCAGGTGGCGCTCGCCATTGGCGTACAGGTAGCGCCCGGCCTCGGCCACGCTGCAGTGCTGGCGGATGGCGGTCATGCAGTCTTGCAAGGCGCGCCGACCGCGCACGTGCATGTGCACGTCGCCACAGGCCACGGCGCGGATGCCCAGCTGCGCCGCCAGGTTGCGCAAGCTGGCCAGCCGGGCCTGGTCATCGCTGCCCCGGTGCAGGTGCACGCCCAGCCACAGGCGCTCGGCGAACAGCGCGTGCAGCCACTGGCCGGGCGCCGGGTCGGTCGGGTCATCGGCCAGCCAGATGGCCAACAGCCCCGCATGGTGCTCAAGCAAGTCGTCGCGCAACAACTGGTAGTCGCCCTTCTCTGCCCGCCGCCGCGCACGGGTGATCAGGGCACAGAGGTTCTGGTAGCCGGCCAGGTTCTCCACCAGCAGCACCAGTTTCGGGCCGTCCTGCAGGCGCACTTCACTGCCGACGATCAAGCGCAGCTGCTGCGCCTTGGCCGCCTGCCAGGCCCGCACGATGCCGGCCAGGGTGCACTCGTCGGTGATCGCCAGCGCCTGGTAGCCCTGTTCGCGGGCGCGGCGAAACAGTTCTTCGGCGCTGGAAGCCCCACGCTGGAAGCTGAAATTGGACAGGCAATGCAGTTCGGCGTAACCCACGCAGCTCATGCGAACCAGCCCTGCAGCCACAGCGGGCCGGGTTGCGCCAGGTCGCGATAGGCCCAGCCGCGCAGGCCCTCGCGGGTTTCGATGCGGTAATAGTCGCGGCGCACATCGCCGCCGTCCCACCAGCCCGACTCGATGCGCTCGGCCTGGCTCAGCAAGGTGTGGCCATGGGTTTCCAGGGGTACGGGCTGCGCCAGCAGCCAGCCCGGGCGGCTGCCCGGCAGGGCCTGCAGGCTGGCGGGTGCGCCTTGTTCGGCGCCTTGCCAGGCGCATTCCGGGCGGTGGTCGGCCTCGGCGCGCAGGCCCTTGACCGCGTCATCGCCCAAGCGGGCGCGCAAGCGCTCGCGCAGTTGCTCCCAGGGCTGGGCCTGCTGCGCCCGCGGGTCGAACAGGGCCTGGTGCTGAGGCACGAAAGGCGGCAGGTCGGTGGCAACCAGGCGCAGGTTGCGCACCGGCGCCGGAATGCGCAGCGGTTCCAGGCGCCCGCGAGCCAGCTCGAAGAGCATTGAGGCATCGCGCTCGGCGGCCAGCAGGCCAACCTGCAGTTGCGTGTCCGGCCCCTCGGCGTGCTCCAGGTACAGGCAGAAGCGCTGCACGCCGCAATCGCGCCCGGCGAGAAACGCCGCCAGGTCGTTGAGCATGCGCCGCAGCGGGAACAACAGGGCCTGGTGCGACTCGACGTCGAAGTTGAGTTCCAGCCGCGTTTCGAAGCGGTCGGGTGGCTGGTAGAAATCCAGGCCCAGGCTGCGCAGGCCAAGCAATTGGTCCAGGTGCAACTGCACCTGCGCCGAAAAGCGCTTGGCCAAGGCATCGCGCGGCAATGCCAGCACCTGCCCGAGCTGGCGCAAGCCCATGCGGCCAAAGGCTTCGGCGGCGTCCTGGGGCAGGCCCACGCGGGTGATGGGCATGGCTGCCAGTGCGGCTCGGGTGGCTTGCGGGCAGGTCAGCGCCAGGCCGTCATGGCCGTTGGCAAGCATGCGCGCCGCCACCGGGTTGGTGGCCAGCACGATCCGCTGGCGCAGCCCCAGCGCGGCCAGCTCCTCTCGCAAGCGCGCCTCGAACACAGGCCAGGGGCCGAACAGCTGCAGGCTCGAACCCACTTCCAGCAACAGCGCCCGCGGGTAATGCAGGCTGACCTGGGCACTGAAACGGTAGGCCCAGGCGGCCAGCAACTGCTGCAGTTGCTCGATGCGCGCCGCATCGGCTTCGACGCACTGGAAGCCGTCGGCCATGGCCCGCGCGGCGGTCAGGCTCTGCCCGGCGCGCAAGCCCAGCGCCGCAGCGGCCGGGTTGACGGCCTGCAGGATGCGGCGCTGGCTCGGGCCGCCGATCAGGGCCAGGGGCGAAGCGGTGTCGTCACGTTCGCGCAGTATCGAGTCCAGCGCCAACTGCGGCAAAAGGATGCAGGCCCAGAGCATGGCGCATCAGCCTCGCCCGATCGGCACAGCCGGGGGCAGGCCACCGCGGCACTTGAGCACGCGCCACTGGGCGGGCTGGGTGTCGATGGCAATGCGCAGCGCGGCGGGTGAAGGGTTGTATGCCGCCTGTTGCGGCCGGCAGGCAATGGCCAATGCCTGGCCGGTTTCGGCGGCCACCTGCAGGCGCCGCAAGGCGCGGTCGTCGGCCCGCTGCGGCCAGCACAGCACGGCAGCGCAACTGCCCGAACGCAGGCATTGTTCAGCGGCCCAGAGCGCGTCCTGCGCCTCGGCGTCGACCTGCACCAGCCAGCGCAGGTCCACACCCGCCGACTGCCAGGCCGGCGCGTAAGGTATGAAGGGCGGCGCCACCAGCACCACCCTGCCCCCCTCGCCTGTGAGCCGTGCCAACGAAGGCCACAGCAGCTGCAACTCACCACAACCGGGGCTGGCCAGCAGCAGTTCGCTCAATGCCGCCGCCGGCCAGCCGCCCTCGGGCAGGCGCTCGTCGAGCGTGGCGTGGCCGGTGGGCTGCAGGCCGACGGGGCGCGTTTGTACCTGCCGCCCACGCCAGACCTGGCGCTGATCCAGCAGCCGATCGAGATCGACCACCGCGCCCATCAGTCGCGCCTCAACAGGCCGCAGAACACGCCTTCGATGAAGAAGTCGCGCTCCGGCCCGACATCGATGGGCGCATACGCCGGGTTGCGTGGCAACAGCCGGTAGCCGCCCGGTTGGCGCTGCAGGCGCTTGATGGTGACTTCGCCGTCCAGGCGGGCGACCACGATCTGGCCGTCACGGGCGTCGGCCTGCTGGCGGATGCCCACCAGGTCGCCGTCGAAGATGCCGTCGTCGACCATCGAGTCGCCGCGCACTTTGAGCAGGTAGTCCGGGGTGCGGCGGAACAGGCTGGGGTCGAGCAGCAGTTGCTCGTGGATGCCCAGGTCGGGGCCGATCGGGGCGCCTGCCGCCACCTGGCCCAGCACCGGCACTTCGAGGATTTCCGGGCGACGCAGCGGCTCGGCCAGGCGGATGCCGCGCGCCTGGTTGGGGGTGACGTCGATGTAGCCAGCCTGGCACAAGGCGGTGATGTGCTTGCGCGCCACGCTGCGCGAGGCGAAGCCGAAGCGGCTGGCGATGTCGGCCAGGCTCGGGGGCTGGCCGTGGTCGGCAATGCGCTCGCGGATGAAGTCGAGGATTGCCCGGCGTTTTGGGGTGAGATTGTCCATGGAGTACATTTGTACTCTTTTCCCGACACACTGAACAGCCCCCTTCGTCGTCGGCTTTGGTTATCATCCCCAGGCGTGTGTTTTTAACTATCTGGATACCTGATGCTGACTGCCCTGCTGTTCGACCTCGACGGAACCTTGACCGACACCGACACCCTGCATTTGCAGGCGTTTCGCCAGTTGCTGCATGACTACGACGGGCGCGAGCTGACCCAGGCGCAGTTCGATGCCCAGGTCAGCGGCCGGGCCAATGGCGAGTTGTTCGCCGAGCTGTTTCCGCAGGCCAGTGCAGCGCAATGCCAGGCCTTGGCCGAGCGCAAGGAGGCGCTGTTCCGCGAAATGGCCCCGGCATTGCAACCGATGCCGGGTTTGTTGCGCTTGCTGGCCTATGCCCAGGAGCACAGGGTTGGCATGTGCGTGGTGACCAACGCACCGCGGCTCAATGCCGAGCACATGCTGGCGGCCATGGGCCTGGGCGAGCGTTTCGAGCATGTGCTGGTGGCCGAGGAGCTGGCACGGGCCAAGCCCGATCCGCTGCCCTACCTGACCGGGCTCGAGCGGTTGCGGGCGCGGGCCGGGCAAGCGCTGGCGTTCGAGGATTCGCTGCCGGGGGTCAAGGCGGCCAGTGCTGCCGGGATCTTCACCGTGGGGCTGGCGACGACCCAGACGGCCGAGCGACTGATGGCTGCCGGGGCGAAGCTGGTGGTGGATGATTTCAATGACCCGCGCTTGTGGGCGTTGATCGAAGCGATGCAGGGGTAGCTCTGTTGCCAGCAAGCTGAACCCGCCTTGTGGGAGCGGGCTTGCCCCGCGAACACGGGCGAAGCCCGTGCCGGCCTGACCCGCTGCCTGAACTGGCCTCTTCGCGGGGCAAGCCCGCTCCCACAATGGTTTGGCCATTCTTGAGGTGATGAGCAAAACATTTGCTGCGACGGCAATTGCCATTGGTCGCCTGATGGGACTTGTTGTCGAATCAGGCCCTGCTCCTACGACCATGAGTGAATCCCAACGCGCGGAGTCACCGCCATGAGCCATCCAGAAAACGGTCACGAGGTCGTCTCACGCAGCCAATGGCTGGCTGCGCGCCGGCAACTCTGGCTGCACGAAAAAGCCTTCACCCACCAGCGCGACGAACTGGCCGCCGCCCGCCGCGCCCTGCCCTGGGTCAAGGTCGAGCACGACTATCGCTTCCAGGGGCCGGACGGCGAGCTGAGCCTTGCCGACCTGTTCGCCGGGCGCAGCCAGTTGCTGCTCTACCACTTCATGTTCGTCGAAGGCTGGAGCGAAGGCTGCCCCGGCTGCTCGTTCCTCGCCGACCACTTCGACGGCGCCAACCTGCACCTGGCGCATCACGATGTGTCGCTGGTTGCCGTGTCGCGCGCGCCCTACGCCGAGTTCCAGGCATTCCGCCAGCGCATGGGCTGGCGCTTCCCCTGGTACTCCTCGCAGGGCAGCGGCTTCAATGAAGACTTCGGGGTCAGTGTAGGCAGCCAGGGCGAGCGCCAGTACAACTATGAGCCCTATACCGGCAACGAGGCCGAGCTACCGGGCCTGAGCGCCTTCTTCCGCGAGCCGGACGGCGCGGTGTATCACACCTACTCCACCTACGCCCGCGGCCTGGACATCCTGGTCAACACCTACAACTTCCTCGACATCGCGCCGCTGGGGCGCAACGAGGCCGGGACCATGGACTGGGTGCGGCATCACGATCGCTACGAGGGGCAACCCGCGAAGCCGCACTGCTGCCATGAGTGAGGGTCAGCCACGCACCCCGAGCATGCCGCGCTCGACGATGAAGTCGATCACCGCCTGCAGGCCGTCGCCTTTCTTCAGGTTGCTGAAGGTCCACGGGCGCTCTGGGCGCATGCGCCGGGTGTCGCGTTCCATCACCTCCAGCGAGGCGCCCACATAGGGCGCAAGGTCGGTCTTGTTGATCACCAGAAAGTCCGATTTGGTGATGCCCGGGCCGCCCTTGCGCGGGATCTTCTCGCCCTCCGCCACGTCGATGACGTAGATGGTCAGGTCGGCTAGCTCCGGGCTGAAGGTGGCGCTGAGGTTGTCGCCGCCACTTTCCACGAAGATCACTTCCAGGTTGCCGAACTTGCGCGCCAACGCCTCGACGGCCGCCAGGTTCATCGAGGCATCCTCGCGGATCGCCGTGTGCGGGCAGCCTCCGGTTTCCACGCCAACGATACGCTCGGGCTCCAGCGCGCCGGCCTCGGTGAGGATGCGCTGGTCTTCCTTGGTGTAGATGTCGTTGGTGACCACGGCGATCTGGTAATGCTCGCGCATGGCCTTGCACAGGCATTCGAGCAGCGCGGTCTTGCCAGAGCCGACGGGGCCGCCGACACCGACGCGCAGGGGTTGCTGATAGCTTTGCATGTAGGCAGTCCTCAGGAACGGAACAAACGGGTGTATTGGGTTTCGTGACGCGATGAGGCAATCGCCAGCAGCGGCAGGCCGCCGCCGAGCTGGTCATCTTCCAGGGCCAGGGCCTGGTCGAGCAGCGCGGGAAAGGCGCCGCTCAGCTCACGCAGCAGCGTCTGCGCCGCCTGCTGGCCGAACGGCACCAGCTTGACGCCGGCCATCACCGCGCCTTCCAGCCAGGCGAAGGCATGCCCCAGGGCAAGCTGGCGCAGCGGGATCGACCAGTGCACGGCCAGCCAGGCCATGCCGCCCAGCTGGCTGAGTTCCAGGCTGGGGCGCCAGGCCGGGGCCTGGCCCAGTTGCCAGCCATCGAGCAGCCGGGCGAAGGCCGAACCGCGTTGCTGCTCTTCAAGGCGCAGCTCGGCGGTTTCGCGGTTGGCCAGCAGAAAACGGCTCCAGTGGGCGAACGCCTCGGCGTCATCGGCCTGGCAGGCGCGGTACAGGCGCGCCAGCACCGGCCAGTCCAGGCAGGCCAGGGTGTCGTGCAGCTGTTCGTGCTGCCAGGCGCTGAAGCCGGCAGCATCCGCCACCCAGCCCGCTTCCACGGCCCACTCCAGGCCCTGCGAGTAGGTGAAGCCACCGACTGGCAGGCCGGGGCTGGCCAGCTGCAGCAGGCGCAGCAATGCCAGGTCGCTGTCCATCAACCGGCCAGCACCAGGGCTGCACCGGCCAGCATGCCGCCGCCGAAGGCCTTCTGCAGGCCGCTGTGGCGGCGCAGCAGGCAACCGAGCGCAAAGCCCGCCAGCAGCAACAGCCCGCTGACGGTCACGAAGCCTGCGCTGAACAGCCAGAACGCGCTGGGCGTGGCCTCGACGCCGTGCGCCCAGCCATGGAACAGGGCGAACACCGGCATCGCCAGCGCCAGCAGCAACTGGCGGCTGGGCAACAGCACGGCGGCAGCGGCGACCAGCACCGACACCGCGATCAAGGTTTCCATGCCGAGCACATCGCCGAACAGGTGGCCGCACACCGCGCCCGCGAACATCGCTGCCAGGGTCGCCAGCGGCAGGCTCAGGTTGCGCCGGGTCAGCGCGGCCAGCACACCGGTCCCCAACAGCATCAGCAGGTGGTCGAGCCCGGTGAGCGGGTGCAGCAGGCCATCGTGCAGCGGGTTGCTGTCGTGGCCGGGGTGGGCGAAGGCCGGCAGCGCGACCAGCAGCAGAACAAGGGCGAAAGTCTTTTTCATGGGTTACTCCATTGGCGAGGTCAGGAATGGGCGGGCAGGCGCACGAACGGGTGATCGTTATCGTGGCTATGGCTGTGGCTATGGCTGTGTGGCGCACTCTGGTAGGCACCGGCTTCCGGCTCGAACGGCGCCTGCTCGATGTGCACCGTCAGGCCCAGGCCGCGCAGCATGTCGTCGAGCACATGGTCGTGCTGGTAGCGCAACAGGCCGGGCTCGATCTGCAGCGGCACATGGCGGTTGCCCAGGTGATAAGCCGCGCGGGCCAGCAGGTGCGGGTCTTGGCAACGCACCGTCGACACCCGTTCGGCCGCGGCAAGCACGCGCACCACCTGCTTGCCCTCGGCATCGGCGAGCAGCTCGCCGCCGCGCAGCAGGTGGCCGCGTTCGAGCATCAGGCCCGCTTCGCGGCCGTCGTCGAGGGTCACGCGCAGCCGGCTCTTGATGCGGCTGTCGACGTCCAGGGTCAGGGTGCCGGTGACAGTGCCGGCGGCCTCGATGCGGTGGGTCAGGACAATCATCTTCGCTCCTTCAGAACAGGAAATAACGCTGGGCCAGCGGCAGTTCGCGGGCGGGCTCGCACACCAGCAGCTCGCCATCGGCGCGCACCTGGTAGGTCTGCGCGTCGACTTCGATCAGCGGTTGCAAGGTGTTGTGCAGCATGTCGGCCTTGCGCACCCGCCGGCAGCCATGGGCCACGCCAATCAGGCTTTGCAGGCCAAGCTCCTGGGCCAGGCCACGGTCCATGGCGGCCTGGGGCAGGAACGTCATGCGCGTGGCATGGCGGGCCGCGCCGAGGGCGCCGAACATCGGCCGGTAGTGCACCGGCTGCGGGGTCGGGATCGAGCCATTGATGTCGCCCATGGGCGCGGTGGCGATCATCCCGCCCTTGATCACCAGCGCGGGCTTGACCGCGAAGAAGGCCGGCGCCCACAGCACCAGGTCGGCCAGCTTGCCCACCTCCACGGACCCGACTTCATGGGCGATGCCATGGGTCAGCGCCGGGTTGATGGTGTACTTGGCGATGTAGCGCTTGACCCGGAAGTTGTCGCTGTAGCTGCTGTCTGGCGCCAGTGGCCCGCGGCGCAGCTTCATCTGGTGCGCGACCTGCCAGGTGCGCAATACCACTTCGCCAACCCGGCCCATGGCCTGGGAGTCGGACGAGGTCATGGCGAAGGCGCCCATGTCGTGCAGGATGTCTTCGGCGGCGATGGTTTCGCGGCGGATGCGCGACTCGGCGAACGCCACGTCCTCGGCGATGCTCGGGTCCAGGTGATGGCAGACCATGAGCATGTCCAGGTGCTCATCGACGGTGTTGACCGTGTAAGGCAGGGTCGGGTTGGTCGAGGACGGCAGCACGTTGGCCTGCCCTGCGGCGCGGATGATGTCTGGCGCATGGCCGCCGCCGGCACCTTCGGTGTGGAAGGTGTGGATGGTGCGCTCGCCGATGGCGGCCAGGGTGTCTTCGATGCAGCCGGACTCGTTGAGGGTGTCGGTGTGGATCGCCACCTGAATGTCCATTTCCTCGGCCACGCCCAGGCAACAGTCGATGGCGGCCGGGGTCGAGCCCCAGTCTTCGTGCAGCTTCAGGCCCACCGCGCCGGCGGCGATCTGCTCGCGCAGGGCCGCAGGGCGCGAGGCATTGCCCTTGCCCAGCAGGCCGATGTTGATCGGCAGGCAATCGGCGGCCTGCAGCATGCGCGCCAGGTACCACGGCCCCGGGGTGCAGGTGGTGGCGTTGGTGCCGGTGGCAGGCCCGGTGCCGCCACCGATGAAGGTGGTCACGCCGCTGGTGAGGGCTTCCTCGACCTGCTGCGGGCAGATGAAGTGGATGTGCGAATCGATTCCCCCGGCGGTCACGATCTTGCCTTCGGCGGCGATCACTTCGGTGCCCGGGCCCACCGGCACGGTCACGCCCGGCTGCACGTCGGGGTTGCCGGCCTTGCCGATGGCGGCGATACGCCCGTGCTTGACGCCGATATCGGCCTTGACGATGCCCCAGTGGTCGATGATCAAGGCGTTGGTCAGCACCAGGTCCATGGCCTGGGCGGCCAGCATCTGGCCCTGGCCCATGCCGTCGCGGATGACCTTGCCGCCGCCGAACTTGACCTCTTCGCCATAGATCGTGAAGTCCTTCTCCACCTCTACCCACAACGCGGTGTCGGCCAGGCGCACGCGGTCGCCGACGGTGGGGCCGAACATGTCGGCGTAGGCCCTGCGCGAGAGGCGGCTCATGCCCTGCCCTCCAGCGCGCCCATCACCTTGCCCTGGAAGCCATAGACCTCGCGCTTGCCGGCATAGGCGACCAGCTGCACGGTACGCGACTGGCCCGGCTCGAAGCGCACGGCGGTGCCGGCCGGGATGTCGAGGCGAAAGCCGCGGGTCGCTTCGCGCTCGAACACCAGTGCGTCATTGACCTCGTAGAAGTGGTAGTGCGAGCCGACCTGCACCGGCCGATCACCGTGATTGGCCACGCTGACACTGACCGTGGCACGGCCGACGTTGAGCTCGATGTCGCCGGGGGCGACCTGAATTTCACCTGGGATCATGCGGGGCTCCTGCGCCAGGTCAGACGATGGGGTCATGCACGGTCACCAGCTTGGTGCCGTCGGGAAAGGTGGCCTCGACCTGCACGTCATGGAGCATCTGGGCAACGCCGTCCATGACCTGCTCGCGGCCGATCACCTCGCGGCCCAGGCTCATCAGCTCGGCCACCGTGCGGCCATCGCGGGCGCCCTCGAGCACCGCGGCGCTGATCAGCGCCACCGCTTCGGGGTAGTTGAGCCTCAGGCCACGGGCCAGGCGCCGCTCTGCCAGCAGCGCGGCGGTGAACAGCAGCAGTTTGTCTTTCTCTCTTGGGGTCAGCTCCATGGCGCTCTCTCAGGTGGCCCAGATGCGCGGCGGGCACGCGGGCAGGCCGAGAACGGCCGGGCGCAAGACGTGCCATAAGCGTTGCAGGGTGCGTTGCAGGTGTTGGTTGTCGTGGTCGAGCAGACGGATCACCAGCAGCGAGCCGAGCAAGGTCGCGCCCGCCGGGGTGCCCAGTTGGTCGAGCAAGGCTCGGGCCTGCTCCAGCACCGCGGGGGTTGCCGGGGCTGCGCAGAAGGTGGCCGTCAGCGGATGGCCGCCGAGCTTGGCCAGTTGCCCGCCGCTGATGCGCAGGCGCTCGTGCAAGCCGGGCTCGCCTGGCAGTTCGATGCGCAGGCGGCTGTCCAGCGCGCCCTGGTCGAAGCGCTCGTTCATCACCGGGCGGCCCAGGCACAGGGTTTCCCAGGCCAGCAGGCGGGCACCGGGCTCGAGGGTGAAGCGGCTGTCCAGGCTTGCGCGCGCACCGGAAAACAAGATGCTGTCCTGGGGCAGCCACTCCAGCGTGCTGCCGGCTTGCAGGTGAAAGTGCTGGGCCAGGTACGCGGTGGGGCCGATGCTGCGGTAGAACTTGCTGGCGCCGGGCATGGTCAGCAGCGCGTGGCTGCCGGGCTCCAGGTGAATGTCCAGTTCCAGCCGATCACCGGCGACGATGCCGCCAGGTGGGTGCAGCACATAGACGTGGCAAGGCGCGCCCTCCGGATAGAACGGGCGCTGCACCAAAAGGGGTCCGAAATGACGGCGCGCACCAAGGCGGGTCACGCCGTCGCGTTCGATGAAGCGCAAGTGCAAGTGAGCGCTCCATCCTGCATCCATTTCAGATTTATCTACTTGTACGGCGAGCGACATCCTACAGCCCCCGAATTTCTTGGCCTTTCGGCGCTTTGGAGGGATCAGGCCCGTGCGCCAAGAACGCACCGGGCCTGACCACTCGATCAATTTCGATGGCTGGGATATAGCAGGTAGCGGGCCAACTACGCAGGTGAAGGCAGATGAAATCTTCGCGGCGATGGCTCTGGCGTGGGGCATGCACGCCGCCCGTGCACGCTGCTAACGCGCCGCTTGGCCCCGTTTCGGTGCTGCGCTACAGTCAGCGATCGCCTACGGCCAAGGAACCGCCATGCCCCTCGCCCCCGCCATCCCCGTGCTGCGCATCTTCTCGGTCGACAAGGCCAAGGAGTTCTACCTCGACTTCCTCGGCTTCAGCCTGGATTGGGAGCACCGCTTCAGCCCGGACCTGCCGCTGTATGCGCAGATTCACCGTGAGGGTTTGATCCTGCACCTGAGCGAGCACCATGGCGACGCCTGCCCGGGCTCGACCGTGTTCGCCCGCACGGACGACCTTCTGGCCCTGGAGCGCGAGCTGCTGGCAAAACAGTACGGCTACGCCCGCCCTGAGGCCGAACGGGTGGATTGGGGCCTGCAGATGCAGGTGCGCGATCCTTTTGGCAACCTGCTGCGCTTCTGCCAGCAGATCGACGATGAGGCCGCGCCATGAAAGCCCTGGGCAAACGCGAACTGGCGCGCCTGGAGCGTGAACTGGTGGCCTGCCTGACCGACGCCTGCGAAACGGCCAAGGCGCAGATCGTCGGCTTCACCTGGCTCACCCACCGCCTCGACCCTGACCAGTTCCCGGCCAGCCTGCGCATCACCTGGGTGTTCGAACGCGAGGCCGACAAGGCTGCGGCCCTGGCAGGGGATGCCAAGGCGTGCATGCTCAAGCTCACCGCCCAGGCGCTCGACGAGGCCGGCGTGCAGCTCGACCACCCCGCCTGGCACGTGCGCTTCGACAGCGAAGAGGCCTGCGCGCGCAGCCATGGCGGTGACTGGAGCAGGCGGCTGGATGCCAGCCGGTAGCATGGCCGTGCCCGGGGCGTCTATCGCCGATATGCACCCTGCGCCCCGCCAATTCGTGACTGGCCGTTCCCGATCCGCGGCGGATGTATTATCGTGGCGTGGTGCGCATATAACAGCAGCCCGAGCGATCGGGCATCTGCAAGACAATCGAGGGTGTCATGAGTAACGAGAGCATTAACTGGGACAAGCTGGGTTTCGACTACATCAAGACCGACAAGCGCTACCTGTCCGTCTGGCGCAATGGCGAGTGGGACAAAGGCACCCTGACCGAAGACAACGTGCTGCACATCAGTGAAGGCTCCACTGCCCTGCACTATGGCCAGCAGTGCTTCGAAGGCCTGAAGGCCTACCGTTGCAAGGACGGCTCGATCAACCTGTTCCGCCCGGACCAGAACGCTGCCCGCATGCAGCGCAGCTGCGCGCGCCTGTTGATGCCGCAGGTGCCGACCGATGTGTTCATCGAAGCCTGCAAGCAAGTGGTCAAGGCCAACGAGAAGTTCGTGCCGCCGCACGGCAAAGGTGCCCTGTACCTGCGCCCGTTCGTGATCGGTACCGGCGACAACATCGGCGTGCGCACCGCCCCCGAGTTCATCTTCTCGGTCTTCGCCATCCCGGTTGGCTCGTACTTCAAGGGCGGCATGAAGCCGCACAACTTCCAGATTTCCAGCTTCGACCGCGCGGCCCCGCAGGGCACCGGTGCAGCCAAGGTCGGTGGTAACTACGCGGCCAGCCTGCAACCAGGCGCCGAAGCCAAGAAGGCCAACTTCGCCGACGCCATCTACCTCGACCCGCTGACCCACACCAAGATCGAGGAAGTCGGCTCGGCCAACTTCTTCGGCATTACCGCCAACAACGAGTTCGTCACCCCGAAATCGGCCTCGGTACTGCCAGGCATCACCCGCCTGTCGCTGATGGAACTGGCGCAATCGCGCCTGGGCCTGACCGTGATCGAAGGCGATGTCGAGATCAGCAAGCTCGACCGCTTCATCGAAGCGGGTGCGTGCGGCACCGCTGCCGTGATCACCCCGATCGGTGGCATCGAGTACAACGGCAAGCTGCACGTGTTCCACGACCTGGAAAAGGTCGGCCCGGTTACCCAGAAGCTCTACAACGAGCTGACCGGCATCCAGAGCGGTGACGTCGAAGCGCCAGCCGGCTGGATCGTCAAGGTCGCCTGAGCCGTCGCGTCACGTTGAACACGGGGCATGCCAGTCGCTGGCATGCCCCGTTTTTTTTGCGCCGTTGCAGGCAACAGCCGCCAGATGAATTTTTCTTAAATCGCCGTTTGGCTATTCTTTGGCACAATCAAGTCTCTTTTAGACGCCCAGGAACGAGCATGCCACGCGTACTGACCATCGAAGACGACGCCGTCACCGGCCAGGAAATCGTCGCCGAACTCTCCAGCCACGGTCTGGATGTGGAGTGGGCCGACAACGGCCGCGAGGGCCTGGCCAAGGCCATCGCCGGCGGTTACGACCTGATCACCCTGGACCGCATGCTGCCCGAGGTCGATGGCCTGACGATCGTCACTACCCTGCGCAACCTCAAGATCGCCACGCCGATCTTGATGATCAGCGCCCTCTCCGATGTCGACGAACGTGTGCGCGGCCTGCGAGCCGGCGGTGACGACTACCTGACCAAGCCGTTCGCCTCCGACGAGATGGCCGCCCGGGTGGAGGTGCTGCTGCGCCGCAACAGCGTACCCATGACCCAGACCCGCCTGCAGGTCGCCGACCTGCAACTGGACCTGATCAGCCATGAAGCTCGCCGCGGCGAGCAGACCCTCAACCTGCTGCCGACCGAATACAAGCTGCTGGAATACCTGATGCGCCACAGCGGCCAGGTGATCACCCGGATGATGATCTTCGAGGAAGTCTGGGGCTACCACTTCGACCCCGGCACCAACCTGATCGACGTGCACATCGGCCGCTTGCGCAAGAAGATCGACTCTCCCGGGCAGTCGCCGCTGATCCGTACGGTACGGGGCTCGGGCTATGCCATTGCTGAACCCGTCTAAGGGCTGGAGCTCTTCGACCAGCCGCCTGCTGGCCCTGTACAGCTTCCTCTTCGTGGCCTGGAGCAGCATCCTCATGGGGGTGCTGTACTTCGAGGTGTCCAGCTACCTGAACAAGCTCACCCGCCACTCCCTGCTGCAGCGCCAGCACCTGTTCGCCCATATGAGCGGCAAGCAGCTCGACGACGCACTGATCGCCAGCCAGGCGTTCGAGGAGCGCGCGTTCGATGCCTATGGCCTGTTCGATGCCCAGCTCAACCCGGTGGGTGGGCGCATCCGCGCCATCCCGCCCGGCCTTGGCCTGGATGGCAAGGTGCACGAGCTGCAGCGCTGCCTGGACGCCGACGACCCGCACATGCCACGCGACAGCTGCGATGCCGTGGCCATCAAGGTGCAGGATGGCCGCTGGCTGGTGCTGTTCCGCGACAACGGCTCGCTGTTCGTGGTCACCCGCATCATCCTCGATGCGCTGCTGTGGGGCATTTCCCTGACCCTGATTCCAGGCTTTGCCGGCTGGTACCTGCTGCGCCGCCGGCCGCTCAAGCGCATCCGTGCGATCCAGGCCCAGGCCGAGCTGATCGTTGCCGGCGACCTGACCCATCGCTTGCCGCTGTCGGCACGGCGGGACGAGCTGGACATGCTGGCCGCCATCGTCAACGCCATGCTCGACCGCATCGAGCGGCTGATGCATGAGGTCAAAGGGGTCTGCGACAACATTGCCCATGACCTGCGCACCCCCCTCACCCGCCTGCGCGCCCAGCTCTATCGCATCCGCCAGCAGAGCGCTGCGGATTCGCCGCAAGCCGAGGCGCTGGACCAGGCCATCGGCGAGACTGACACCTTGATGGCGCGCTTTCGCGGCCTGCTGCGCATCAGCGAACTGGAAGACCGCCAGCGCCGCGCCGGCTTCGTCGAGCTCGACCCCCATGACCTACTGGTAGAGCTGCATGACTTCTACCTGCCGCTGGCCGAGGACGGCGGCATTCGCCTGCAATTGCAGCAGCCTGAGCAGTTGCCTGCCCTGCACGGTGATCGCGAATTGCTGTTCGAGGCACTGGCCAACCTGGTTGGCAATGGCATCAAGTTCACCCCTGAAGGCGGCCAGGTGGCCATTCGTGCCTCACAGGATGAACGAGGGGTGCATATTGCCATCGAGGACAGTGGGCCGGGAATTCCCGAGGAAGAGCGCACGGCGGTGTTGAAGCGCTTCTACCGCAGTGATGAAGGCCATCGTCACCCGGGGTTCGGGCTGGGGTTGTCGATCGTTGCGGCGATCGTCGACCTGCACGGGTTCGGGCTGGAGGTGGGGGAAAGCGAGATGGGTGGGGCCAAGCTGGTGTTGCATTGCCCGTTGGCTGCGTTGGCCAAGTAAGGGCTGGGGCTGCGTTGCAGCCCATCGCCGGCAAGCCGGCTCCCACAGGTACAGCACAAGCCTTACAGGTGCTGCACAAGTCTTGATGTGGGAGCCGGCTTGCCGGCGATGGGGCCGCAAAGCGGCCCCTGGTGCATCGATCAGTCAGCCAGACGCCAGGTAGTGGCGCCCTTGCTGTCTTCCAGCACCACGCCCATGGCGGTGAGCTGGTCGCGAATGCGGTCGGACTCTGCCCAGTTCTTGTCTGTACGCGCCTGCAGGCGCGCCTGGATCAAGGCTTCCACTTCAGCAGCATCGACTTTGCCTTCGGCACCTGCACGCAGGAAGTCATCGGCCTCCAGCTGCAGCACCCCCAGCACGTCACCCAGCTCACGCAGGCGAGCTGCCAGGCCGGCAGCGGCGTCGAGGTCGCTGTCGCGCAGGCGGTTGATCTCGCGCACCATGTCGAACAGCACCGCGCAGGCTTCAGGCGTGCCGAAGTCGTCGTTCATCGCCACGCTGAAGCGCTCGACGAACGCCTCGCCACCCTTGGCGGCAACCCGCGGCAGGCCACGCAAGGCATGGTAGAAGCGCTCCAGGGCGCCCTTGGCATCGCGCAGGCTGTCTTCGGAGTAGTTGATGGCGCTGCGGTAGTGGCTGGCCACCAGCAGGTAGCGCACCACCTCCGGGTGATACTTGTCGAGCACGTCGCGGATGGTGAAGAAGTTGTTCAACGACTTGGACATCTTCTCGCCATTGATACGGATCATGCCGCAGTGCATCCAGGCATTGGCGTATTGCTTGCCGGTGGCCGCTTCACTCTGGGCGATCTCGTTCTCGTGGTGCGGGAACTCAAGGTCACTGCCGCCACCGTGGATGTCGAAGCTCTCGCCCAGGCAGCAGGTGGACATCACCGAGCATTCGATGTGCCAGCCCGGACGGCCCGGGCCCCATGGCGAATCCCAATACGGCTCGCCCGGCTTGACGCCCTTCCACAGCACGAAGTCGAGCGGGTCCTGCTTGGCTTCGTCGACTTCGATGCGAGCGCCGATGCGCAGGTCTTCGATCTTCTTGCGCGACAGCTTGCCGTAGCCGACGAACTTGCCGACCCGGTAGTACACGTCACCGTTGCCCGGCGCGTAGGCGTAGCCCTTGTCGATCAGGGTCTGGATCATCGCGTGCATGCCGGCGATATGGTCGGTGGCACGCGGCTCCTGGTCCGGTGGCAGGATGTTCAGGCGGCGCTCGTCCTCGTGCATCGCGTCGATCATGCGGGCGGTCAGCGCGTCGAACGATTCACCGTTCTCGTTGGCCCGGTTGATGATCTTGTCGTCGATGTCGGTGATGTTGCGCACATAGGTCAGCTCGTAGCCGCTCTTGCGCAGCCAGCGGGTGACCAGGTCGAAGGCCACCATGCTGCGGCCGTGGCCAAGGTGGCAGTAGTCGTACACGGTCATGCCGCACACGTACATGCGCACCTTGTTGCCATCGAGCGGCTTGAAGGCTTCCTTGGTCTTGCTCAGCGTGTTGTAGATGTTAAGCACGGCGGTTCCTTAGCTGCCCCAGGAGTCACGCAGGGTGACGGTGCGGTTGAACACCGGGCGGCCCGGCTGGCTGTCCTTGATGTCGGCGCAGAAGTAGCCTTCGCGCTCGAACTGGAAGCGGTCTTCGGGTTGCGCCTGGCCCAGCGATGGCTCGGCGCGGCAGCCGCTCAGCACTTGCAGCGAATCGGGGTTGATGTTGTCCAGGAAGCTGCCGCCGTCCTCGGTCTTTTCCGGGTTCGGCGAGCGGAACAGGCGATCGTACAGGCGCACTTCGCATTCGACGCTGGCCTCGGCCGGCACCCAGTGGATCACGCCCTTGACCTTGCGCCCTTCCGGGTTCTTGCCCAGGGTGTCCGGGTCGTAGGAGCAGCGCAGCTCGACGATGTTGCCTTCGCCATCCTTGATCGCCTCGTCGGCGCGGATCACGTAGCTGCCGCGCAGGCGCACTTCGCCGGCCGGCTCCAGGCGCTTGTAGCCCTTTGGCGGCTCTTCCATGAAGTCATCGCGGTCGATGTAGATTTCACGGGCGAATGGCAGCACGCGCACGCCCATGTCTTCTTTCGGGTGACGTGGCAGTTCGAGCTGCTCGACCTGGCCCTCGGGGTAGTTGGTGATGACCACCTTCAGTGGGCGCAGCACGCACATGGCGCGCGGTGCGGTGCGGTCCAGGTCGTCACGGATGCTGAACTCGAGCATCGACATGTCGACCACGCCGTCGGAGCGGTTGGTACCGACCATCTCGCAGAAGTTGCGGATCGAGGCCGGGGTGTAGCCGCGGCGGCGGAAGCCCGACAGGGTCGACATGCGCGGGTCGTCCCAGGCGCTGACGTGCTTCTCGTCGACCAACTGCTTGAGCTTGCGCTTGGAGGTGATGGTGTAGTTCAGGTTCAGGCGGCTGAACTCGTACTGGCGCGGGTGCGCCGGCACCGGCAGGTTGTCGAGGAACCAGTCGTACAGCGGGCGGTGGCCTTCGAACTCCAGGGTGCAGATCGAGTGGGTGATGCCTTCGATGGCATCGGACTGACCATGGGTGAAGTCGTAGTTGGGGTAGATGCACCACTTGTCACCGGTCTGGTGGTGGTGGGCGTGGCGGATGCGGTAGAGGATCGGGTCGCGCAGGTTCATGTTCGGCGAGGCCATGTCGATCTTGGCGCGCAGCACGCGCTCGCCGTCCTTGAACTCGCCGGCCTTCATGCGTGCGAACAGGTCCAGGTTCTCTTCGACGCTGCGCTCGCGGAACGGGCTGTTCTTGCCAGGCTCGGTCAGGCTGCCGCGGTAGGCCTTGGCTTGATCAGGGGTCAGGTCGCAGACATAGGCCTTGCCACGCTTGATCAGTTCCACCGCCCAGTCGTGCAGCTGGTCGAAGTAGTTCGAGGCATAACGCACCTCGCCGGCCCAGTCGAAGCCCAGCCATTTGACGTCGCTCTGGATGGCGTCGATGTATTCCTGGTCTTCCT
>NZ_DJTF01000112.1:0-40616 GCF_002438125.1 Pseudomonas sp. UBA6315 | reverse complement strand
AGCCGTTGGGCTCCGGCGGGAAGCGGGTGACGATGCTGCTGTGCTTGCCCGAGTCCAGGTCGGCCTGGATGATCGGCCGCAGGAAGTTCGCAGGGACGGCGGGAGCGCCTTTGGCAGCGGCGTTGGGCGCGTTGTCGGCAGTGGGCTTGCTCATAGGATCCTTGAATGCACGTGTCCGGCCTGGGTAGGCCGATTGAATCAAAGGGCCTATCATAGCCGAAGCAGTCAAGCTGCTGACAGCCGGGCACCGACAAACTGGTGCGTTTTCTTGCAAGCCGTGCAAAATGGCCGATGCGCACCATGTGTCGCGCCCGCCAGATCCTGCGTCAGGTGTTAACCCGCGCACTGCGCCCCCTATTTCGATTGCCTTGAAAGAGCGAGTTTCAGCATGTCCAAAGTCAAACTGACCACCAACCACGGCGACATCGTCATTCAACTGAACGCCGAAAAGGCGCCGCTGACCACCGAAAACTTCGTTCAGTACGTCAAGGAAGGCCACTACGACGGCACCGTGTTTCACCGTGTGATCAAGGGCTTCATGATCCAGGGCGGCGGTTTCGAAGCTGGCATGAACCAGAAGAAAACCCGCGCCAGCATCCAGAACGAAGCCGACAACGGCCTGAAGAACACCAAGTACAGCATCGCCATGGCCCGCACCATGGAGCCGCACTCGGCTTCGGCGCAGTTCTTCATCAACGCCTCCGACAACGACTTCCTCAACCACAGCGGCAAGAACGTGCAGGGCTGGGGCTACGCCGTGTTCGGCGAAGTGACCGAAGGCCGTGAAATCGTCGATGCCATCGAAAAAGTCGCCACCGGTTCCAAGGCCGGCCACCAGGACGTACCGAAAGACGACGTGATCATCGAGAAAGCCGAGATCATTGAGTGATCCTGCTGATCTCTGATCTGCACCTGCAAGAAGAACGCCCGGACATTACCCGGGCGTTTCTTGATCTGCTCGACGGCCGCGCGCGGCATGCAACGGCCTTGTACATCCTCGGCGACTTCTTCGAAGCCTGGATCGGCGACGATGCCATGACGCCCTTCCAGCAGTCGATCTGCCAGGCCCTGCGCCAGCTCAGCGACAGCGGCACGGCCATCTACCTGATGCACGGCAACCGGGATTTCCTGATTGGCCAGGACTTCTGCAAGGCGGCCGGCTGCACCCTGCTCGCGGACCCCAGCGTGATCACCCTGGGCGGCGAGCAGGTGCTGCTGATGCATGGCGACACCTTGTGTACCCGCGATGTCGGCTACATGAAGATGCGCCGTTACCTGCGTAACCCGCTGACCCTGTGGGTGCTGCGCCACTTGCCGCTGGCCACGCGCCACAAGCTGGCGCGCAAGCTGCGCAGCGAAAGCCGCGCCAAGGTACAGATGAAGGCCAATGAAATCGTCGATGTCACGCCTGAGGAAGTGCCCAAGGTGATGGCGGCGCACGGTGTGCGCACGCTGGTGCACGGCCATACCCACCGCCCGGCGATCCACAAGCTGGTGGTGGACGGTGAGCCGGCGCGGCGCATCGTGCTGGGGGACTGGGACCGGCGGGGTTGGACCCTGCAGGTGGATGGCCAGGGCTTTGCCCTGGAGCCGTTCGAGTTCTCCTGAAGCCCCCATCGCCGGCAAGCCGGCTCCCACAGATACACCGCATGCCTTAAACCTGCGGCGAACCTGTGGGAGCCGGCTTGCCGGCGATGAGGCCTGTGCGGCACTCAGCTCAAGGCTGGCTCGCCACAACCCCCTTGTCCCGCTCGCTGATCACATACTGGCGGTACTCAGGGTCAGCCTTGATCTGCGCCTCGGTAAACGGCATCGGCGCCAGTTGCTTGGCCGAGAAGGCCTTGGTCTGGTCGCTGGCATGCGCCGAACCCGCTTCGCTGGACTGCGAAAACGCCAGCAAACCTCGCGCCTGCGGCCCCTGATCGGTGAAGCTGACCAGCTGCAAGTAGCTGGTACCACTGACCACCAGACGCTTGCCCGGCCCCTGCGGCACGCTGAAGATCGCGTTGTACACCCCAAGCCCCTGCGGGCCACCCGGCACCGGCGTGCCATCGGCCGCCTGCTGGATCTGCCCCCACTGGCTGCCCTGCTCCACCCCGGACTTGGCCACCTGCTGCAGTGAAGCCAGCGCTGCTTCATGCAGCAACTTGCCCACGGCCGCCTGTTCGAACGCCAGGCCACGCGGGGTGTGCTGCGGGTCTGCCGGGTCGAATGCAACCCGCCAGCTTTGTGGCTGCTTGGCCAGCGCCTCGACCATGTTGCCAAAGTGCACCAGGCCAATGCCGCTGTTCAGGTCAGCCTTGCCATTCCATGCCGCCAGGCTTGCGCACACCGCCTGCACATCCGCCTGGGCGCCCTTGCACCACTGCAGCAGGTCTGGCAGCACCAGGCTTGCCAGGTATACCTCGTCATCCAGCACCATGCGCTGCAGGTCGTCGACGCCCAGCTTGGCGTTGCCCTGCAGGCGCTGCAGGGCAAAGCGCCCGCGCATGCCCAGCGGCTGGTCATCGCGGCTGATCAGCGGCGAAAAACCGGTCAGCGGTTGGGCCGGGTTGGCCATGCGCGCGGGGTCGTTGGAGTTCTGCACGAAGTCGCTGCGCTCCAGCTGAGGCAGCATGTGCGCCGGGAAGATACCCGGCTGCGCGGCTTGGGCATCGACCTTCCACTGGCACGCGCTGCGCGAGCCATCGAGCACCACCAGTGGCCCTTGCGCGGCCGGGTTGCTGCACTGGCTCAACAGTTGCTGGTCGACGTAAGGCACCACCGACTGGTTCAGGTACAGCGCCCGGCCGCCCTCGTCCACCGCCAGGGTATTGACCCAGGGGATGCCTTGCAGCTGCGAGATGGAACCCTTCAAGGCATCGAGGCTGTCGGCCCGGTTGATGCGGTACCACTGCTGCAGCACGCGGGTGTTGTCCAGGTTGGCATCGCGCAGGCTGTAGGCGGCTTGGGTGTCCCAGTCCAGGCGCCCCGGCCACTGCACCACGGGCCCGAACTGCGAACTGTAGACCTGGCGCTGCACCTGGCTGAGGCTGCCGTCGGCGGCCTTCACGGTCACGCTGACGGCCTGGCGT
The DNA here is from genome assembly GCF_002438125.1 of Pseudomonas sp. UBA6315. Taxonomy (NCBI): domain Bacteria; kingdom Pseudomonadati; phylum Pseudomonadota; class Gammaproteobacteria; order Pseudomonadales; family Pseudomonadaceae; genus Pseudomonas; species Pseudomonas sp. UBA6315. Next base: position 37,542 of record NZ_DJTF01000112.1, on the reverse strand, counting down.
GCCAGCGGCAGCGACTGGCCATCGAGCAGGTAGCGGGTCGGGTCCTTCGGGTCCAGTTGCAGGCGGTAAAGAGTGAAGTGCTTGGACGTATCGACCGTGTGCGTCCACGCCAGGTGCCGGTTGAAACCGATGTTCACCACCGGCAGGCCGGGCAGTGCGGCGCCCATCACGTCCAGCTGGCCGGGAATGGTCAGTTGCATCTGGTAGAAACGCATCCCGCCCATCCACGGGAAGTGCGGGTTGGCCAGCAACAGGCCGCGGCCATTGGCCGAGCGTTGCCCCCCGACCGCCACGGCGTTGCTGCCGCGCTCGGCGGCAAAACGCTGTTGTTGCGCCAAGGCCGCCCCAAAGCTGGCCGCTGAGTGCTGGCTGGCCAGCTGCGGCGGCTGCGCTGCCGCCACCGCCTCGGCAAACTGGCCGACGCCGCCCTCGGCCAACAGCCGGCGCGTCAGTTTCACCAGGTCCAGGCTGGTGATGGGCCGCAGCCATTCGCCCGTCCCGCACTCGGCTGGCAGGCCCTGGCTGCGACGCTCGCCCAGGGCCCGGTTGAAGCCGCTGGCATAACCTTCGAGCAAATCACGCACCGGCGCCGGCTGGGCCTGGAGGAAGGCGTTCACGGCAACGGGGCTATTGAGCCAGGTGAAGAACAGGTCACTGGCCAGGTTGTCACGCTGCTCGAGGGTCTTGGCCTGGGCACCGAAAAAGCGCGAGCGCTCGCCGTTGACCGTCAACACTTCGTTGGCCAGCAGGCACAGGTTGTCCTGGCCATAGGCATAGCCGATGCCGTAGCCCAGGCCGCGCTCATCCTTGGCCACGATATGCGGGACGCCGAAACTGGTGCGGCGGATCTGTGCGCTGGCATCGGCGCTGGCTTCCCGCGCGTGGGCGGCAAGGCTGGAGGTGACCAGGGCAGCCGCCAGGCCTGCACAGGTCAAGGGACGCGAAATCGACAACACGGGCATTCCTCGGATTCAGGGGTCATTTCCGATCAGACGAATGGCTGGATGAAAATTTTACGCAGGGCAGGCAGGACAATCGTCTTTATGCAGACGGCAAAGCATCTTTTTTTTCACCAAGGCTGCAGATTTGCCGATCTCATTCGTCCTACTAAGTGAGGCACCCATGTTTCGGGACAGTCCACGAAAAGGAGCATTCACATGTACAACCCGCAACCCTCGATGCACACCGGGCAGGCACCGGCAAAAGCGACCCTGGGCAAGGACAGCGGCGGCGACGAGCGTGTCGGCAACGAGCTGATTCGCGAGTTGCTGCGTGCCTATGGCCTGCGTACCAGCCTGATACGCCTGAAGGTCATCGATGCCTTGCACAGCGCCGACCGCACCGGCCGCAGCATTGGTGTACGCGGGGTGCACGCACAGCTCGAGCAACTGGACATCCCACTGTCGTTTCTCAGCGTGCGCGAGGTGCTCAAGCGCCTTTGCGCGGAAGGGGTGATCAGCCTGGGCAGCGACAAGTGCTACAGCCTCGACCCCCAGGCGCGGGCCATGCTCGAGCAACCCTGCGCGCGCTGACGGCACGGCCGGCCAATGCTGGCCGGCCGGTAGGCGTCAAGGCTTGACCTTGCGCCGCAGAATCCCGTTGATCACCACCACGACCACGGCAATGGCGATGGCCAGCATCTGGAAGGTCTGCTCGCTGATGGTGCCCTGCTTTTGCAGATGGGAGAGGCCCAGCATGAGGCCCAGCACCACCAGGATGATCAGAACTGAGTATTTGAGGCGCTGCACGTGTGTCATTGAAAGGTCCTTGCAACATCGGAGTCAGATGGCTCGCCGCGAGCCGCGGCAATGATACAACGGCCACGGCCACCGGCGCTGCATTTCCTGCTTAGCGTGGCGCGGCCGAGCTGAAAGCATGGGTTTCCCCCTACCCATGCTGGAGCCACCATGCTCAAACCGGCGCTGTTCATCCTGCTGCTGCTCCCCACCCTGCCCGTTCACGCCCTCGACCCCCGACACACCGCGCCCGAGCGACTGCTCAAGCTGGGCGAGCAACTGGCGGCCAGCGCGGGCGCCAGCCAGTGGCAACAGATGTGGCAGCGCACCCGCGCGGCCGGCCACTTCCAGGCGCAGGCCACGCTGGCGCATTTCGTCATTGAGCAGGCGCGGTTGCCGAAACTGGCCCTGCTCACCCTGGCCAGGGCCGACCAGGTCCAGGCCCTGAGCGACAGCGTGGCACGCTATCGACGCCACTTCCCCGATCAACCCATCGGCTTGCGCGGTGAACAGGTGCTTTACGCCCTTTGCCTGGAGGTCGACTGGCGCACGCTGCCACTGGGCATGGCCGACCTGCCGCACGCCTACCTCGCCAGCGCACGCCTGCTGGGCAGCTATCCCTGCAGGTAACTAGAGGTTCAGGTACCCATGTGGTTTTTGCAGAAGCACCTCACGAAAAATCAAGGCTTGCAGCGCCTCTTTGAGGGCATGTCCTACACGCTGAGAAATCGCTGCCTGCAACTTGCGCTCACCAAGGCTACAAGCACCACACCACTTGGCGCCTAGCGACAGCCTTCGTCGGTCACTGAGAATCAACCCACGCCAGCGACACCACACCGCTGGCGACCACCGACCCGCCATCACGGACCTTCGAAGCATTCGCGCCCCATCCACCGCGAGGAATCCTCACATGGAATTTCCAGACCTCTCTGCCATCGACATCAGCCAGCTGCCGCATTCGCTGCAGGCGCTGATCGAATGCATCGGCATCGAGAACGCCTACCAGCTGACCTGCGCCTATGGCGGCAGGCCCAAGTACATCCCCAAGCACCGAGAGCGCAGCAAGCTCGCCGAACTGCTGCCAGGCGAAGCGCTGGACGCGCTGATCAAGCGTTTTGCCGGCGTGGCCCTGGAAATCCCCAAGGCTGACCATTTCGTGCGCCAGCTGCGCAACCTGCAGATCCAGAAAGAAAGCGCCGATGGCCTGTCCCGCAGCCTGCTGGCCGACAAGTACGGCCTGAGCCTGCGGCAAATCGGCAATATCCGCCGCCAGGCGTAGTTTTTCAACTTGACCAAAAAGTTTTTCACTCAAAAGTAAAATGAAGCCGCACTTACCGTCCTTCGTCCTAGTAGGTATGGGGATGGCGCTGAACGCTTAGCGAGTTCATAGTGTTGAGGTGTACTTGCGCCCCTCGGAGCGTCTCCATGATTGGTCAAGTCATTTACGGAATCGCCGATCAGCCTTCGGCTCACTGCTGGACCACTGCCCATCACGCCTTCTTGACTAGGTGTAACTGGATCGTCCGGAAAGCTACCGAGGTACTGGGAAGCCATGAGGCTGCCGAGCGGTGGCTTACCCATCCCGCTCTGGGGCTTGGACATCGGGCGCCTTGCACGATCTTGGTCACTAACGAGGGCTATACTCAAGTTTATAATTATCTATGCCGAATTGAGCACTGTGTTTATACATAAACTGAACCGCACATTCATTGGAATAATCGACGCAAGCGAGCCGCTGATACGGCAAGCGTTTTAGTCCATTCCTTAGGTCCATAAAGGTGAGTCCTCTGGTTTGGCCGAGCACGAGGTGTAACCTCAGCGTCCTATAATTCAGCATCATCTGGTTGGAGCGCCGTAACTGTGAAGCGCACGTTTATTGGAATGGTCGAAGCAGGCGAGCCGCTGCTGCGGCAGGCGCTTGAGGCCATTCGAAAGGCCCAGGAGGCGGAAGCTTCTGGATTGCCAGAGCATGAGGTGACTCGGCTCCAGCGTTTGGCCGACTCGCTTTACCAAGCTGTGATTGATGTCCAGCTTGTCAAAGCAGGCAATCCGCCGTCGACCGTTCACTAAGGCGCTACAACTGAACAAATGACGCAGAAAACGCCAGTCCTTTACCCGGATCACCCTATGTATGCCGACGCTGTAGAGGCGATGAAGCGGTACCACGAAGCTCAGGTCTCTGGCAGCACGGCTGAAGAAATCGAGCGGCTGCGTCAAATTGCAGAATCCCAGTTTCGAGCTGTTAATGAGTATCAGCTCAGAGCTTTGGGTTGCCATTCTGGGAAGCCTCAATGACCCAAGCAATTGATGCGCAGCATGCTCATTGGCAACGTGAAACAGGCTTTACTGGGCCTTAAATTATGGCAAAATGACATCATGGAAGGCAATTTCAGGGAAGAACGGTGAAAAATTGGTACTCGGGTTACAACTTCCATCCTGTCGGACAAGGCCTCTTCACCAGTGGCGTTTTTCAACTCGAAGGAGCTGAACCGTATTGGTGGGTTTTTGACTGTGGAACTTATCTAAAAAAGCATCAGGTCGATCTTACTAAGGAGCTTGACCAGCTGCGTCACTCGGTGGAGAAATCTCGCTTCAATGGGAAACCGAGATTGGATATGGTGTTCATCTCTCACTTTGATAGAGATCATATAAACGGTCTCTTAGAACTTTTAGTCAAATTCGAGGTCAGTCGCCTAGTGCTCCCGTACATCCCTCTGCATCTGCGAATAAGCATCGCGATGGAGGTGAGGACAAGTACGTTTAGCGAATGGCAACTGTTCGTCATTGATCCCGTCAAGTATATCGCCTCGGCGCAAAATTTGAATGTTGAAAGGGTAGCACTGGTCCTACCAGCCAGTACGCTAATGCCTGATAACCAGGACATACTACCCAACACTTCAGACGATGGCGTTTTCATAGAGCCACCGCCACTCCGAAGACCTACCATTGTGGAAGAAGGCTACCTGGCTGGCAGCTATCCAGTCGAATGGCTTAGCCCCTACACACGGTTCAATATTAAGGACATCTGGGAGTTTGTCCCTTACAACGATTCCTCGCTGAAACCACATGCCTCCGCGCCTTTTCAGAAAGCCATCGGGAAGCTCACGGCCACTCTTCTCGACACTGCATACAAGGGCGATCGCGGAGCGATCAAAGCTTCTATGGAGCGGATTTATAACAAGACCTTCGGGGCCTCTCCCCGCCTAAGGAACTTGATTTCCTTATTCGTATATGCAGGGCCCATAAACGGTAGTACCAACGCACGGTATACCTACAATACGTCAAATGAATTGACTTCGGCTGATTGGGAAATGCTCAATAAAATCGGCTATCCCTATTATTGGTACTGGTTCCTCTTACCGGCCAGAGTGAGCGGGCCGAAATCACTGCTACTCACCGGTGACGGATCGTTAAGTTCAAGCCGGCAGCTTGAGCAGCTTGTGGACTACCTTGGCCAACCCCGCATTGACTCTATCAAGGTGTTCCAGGTCATGCACCATGGCGCTAAGTCCAGTTGGCACGATGACGTAGCTCGGGTGATCGCGCCGGAGTTTAGCGTTTTCTGTGCTTTCCCATTCGGCTCTCATCCTCATCCTCATCCCGCAGTTGAATTCGCGTTGCGAGCAAACGGCCCCGTGTACTGCCGAACCGGTTATGGCTTTACCCTGTGGCAAATGCCATTCGCGTAGAATGGTGTGGGCAGCGCACTTGCATGCAAAAAACAGTCGTAAGCAAGAATAGCTAAGCGTTGATGCACAGCCGGAGTTAATAGCAATGAACCGTCCACGTGTTTACGAGAGGTGTGCCGGGACTCCCTCACAGTTCTGGACCTTTTGTCATGGCGCTTTCTTAGCGCGCCGTCAACGAGTACTGCAGAAAGCGACAGAGGTGCTCGGAAGCACAGACATCGCCGAGAATTGGCTTTTCCACCCCGCAATAGGCTTAGGGTAATGCGCACCATGCTCCTTACCGGCTGATCACGGAAGCTATGCACAGGTGTGCGATTTTCTATACCGACTTGAGTACGATGTTTACACCTGAAATGCATCGCTGCCTCCTCCCGGCTCAGGGATTCAGTCAGATGCTGTTTGCCCTGAATCCGGGCTTGCCGGACGATCGTTTTGAAATCGACCCCTCAGGCAAAAATCGATCAAGATCGGATATTTTCAAAGACTTTCAACAGATGCGTCTGCAGAATGCGCTCGGCTTATCCGTCCTCTACACCATTGACCCCAATGCAATCATACCTGGCAAAATCGCAGACAATAAAGATGAGCTTTCAGAAGGCGCCCCTAAGCAGTGAACCTCAAGGACTTGTTTTCCATTATTGCTATTACCCGTTATCAAAGCTGTCGACAAGTGCTATGACGTGCGCGGCTCTATTTTGGCGGAGCTGGTGAGGTCATGCCTAGAGGAACGAGCAAGAGTTCCGCGGGCACTACGGGCCTACTACCACTGTCACGTGCAGCAAGAGGCGTTGGCGTACCTCGAACGTTTTACAGAACGCTTAATGTTCGGCCCAGGCGGTCGACTTTCCCCACATGAATACCGCTATTGGATGAGACCAGCCTCGGAAAACAGAAATCCAAAAATGAGCGCCTGGGCTACGGCCGACGCGCGCCTTAACCGTCAATGTCTGGACATAGGGCTTGAGCAGGCGTCGGCACCACTTACCTTCGAACTTCCATCCAGTTGAAGAACCAGAGCCATCCAATGAAAATCACTCCAACCAAGGCTGTACACCAGGTTGGAGCAATCTCAACCTGAGCGTAGCTCAAAAGTATACTTTAGGTAGTCCATGCTTATTCACGAAAAATTATTGAAACGCATCATAGAGCACCTGGCGAGAATCAGCGCGCATGCAGAACTCCTGGGTAAAGTTCATTTCTTTGACCACCACATTGCATCCGAACATTTCTTTCAACAGTTCCTTAACCAAGTCTATGGCTACCAGCTCACGAATGCTAACCACGTCAGACTTAATGCTGCCGCCATTGACCTCTGCGACCCTCAGCGCAAATTGGCGATTCAAGTTACAACACAACGCAACGCCACAAAGATCCAAAAAACCGTAGATAACTACGCTAAGCATGGGTTGGGCGGTACGTACACCACCCTGAAAGTAGTTATTATAGGAAAGCGAACAGGTAGTTACAGCACAGTTTCAGTCCCACCAGGTGTTACTTTTAATGGAAAAGTAGACGTCATTGATAACGCTTCACTGGTCAAAGACATCGCAAAACAATCCACATCTGCCCTAGAGGCCATCGTAGAGGTGATGGAGCGAGAGATTACCTACAGCCAGCATATCTCAGCGGTCGAGAAAATGTCTGATGAAGATGCCATTCTTGAACTCCGAAACCTAATGGACCGCCCTGCACTACAAGACCTGTGGCAATGGGAGGCTAACTTCAGGTCATTCCAAGATGCCATTACTGATTTAATCACCGCCATCAACACGGGTCATATCAACGGCGCGCTAGTCACGAAGCCTAGATTTGCCTACAGCGACAAAACTACGGCTAATCGGATGGATGCAATCTACACTCAACTACGCCTGCTTCGACAGCTTTTCCGTCAACATGTCATTTCTGGCGAAATTGACCTTGACGCCAACCGATGCCAGTTCCAAACGGCTCAGGCGGGTACGGCTTTCGATGCCCAGCGAAACGCCATCAATGCCCAGTTCAATGTATTGCTGGCAGAGTTCAATCATCCCACACTGCCTGCAATTGGCTAGCCTCTGAATTCCCTGCGCGAGCCACTCCGGGCAGAGGGAGAACAACTCCGCCTGCCCGGAGAGATTATGACTGGGGCTGTTTGCAACGGAACGAGCCCTGCCGTCTGTTGACGATCCCATTCCCGTCTTGAAACGGGATCGACATGTCCGTACGGCTGTCAAGGAAGGTTTCGGCAAAGTACTTGAGCAAGCGCGAGTCCCGCATGATCTTGATATCACCCGGCAGGTGGTTAATGACCTCCTGGCTGGCCAACACGATCAGTTTCGCCCGTGGCCGGGAGGACATAACATTGAAGCGATTGAGCGACAATAGAAATTCATCTTCGTCGGCAATGGCGTCGGGGTCTCCCAAAGCATAGCTGGCAATGATGACATCTCGTTGCTGACCCTGGAAACGCTCGACGGTGTTCACGGCATCACGAATTAGCTGAGCGTCGTCCCCAAGGGGTCCGAATAAGGCTTGCAAGCGAGATACCACCAGCGCCTTGTGTGCCCGGTGGGGGGTCACCACGCCAACGCCGCTTTTCCAGAAACTCTCCGCATCATGCAGACCGCTGCCGACTGCGTCCGGCAAGTTGGCCAAATCCTTCATGAGATGGCGCCGTAGCAGCACGAGCAATGCAGCCACCGTTTGTGCCTCGAAGTCGTTCCATTGACTGCTTCTACCCTCGGGGTAGATAAATGCGGAAATAGGCTGCGTCGGATCCAGAAGGACCGCCAGTTCTTCGGCAAACTCAATACTAGGTGGCCAATCCTGGGGACGGAGCTTCGGCAGTGGTACGTCGGTAGCAATCCGCAAATCAGGGAAGAATGCACTCAATTGTGCAGGGTACCCTGCAAAGCGGCTAAACCCGACAATAGCGGAGTTTGAACGATAGTTTTCCAGCAAACTGACCGGCTTAACACCGCGATGGTCGGCCACAAAGTCATAAACTGAACCCACCAGCTTCTCGAGCCCAACGGGCGGTTCAACTTGCTGAATAGGTGGTAATTGTTTGGGGTCACCCACAACGATCACAGAGCCTTTGGCTGCGATTGGAGCCAAGGCGAGGACGGCATTCGCCATGTCCATCTGTGAAGCCTCATCGATCAACACAACATCAAACAGTGGTTCTGCCGCATTTCCGTTTACAGCAGCGAACTTGGTGACCTGCTGCGGCGGTGCTGAAACGATCACACTACAGAGTTTCGCCCGCAGCGTCGCATGAAGCTCGGCAACCTTGGGATCCGACTGATCATTCAGCAGGTTAATCTCCGGCGCCAGTTCCTTTGACGCCGCTTTAGCACCAGAGCGCAAACGCACCAGCTGCACCGCCCCGGTCTCCTGCGCCCCTAACGCCAAGATCTTTTGGAAGCCTTTCACCACGACGTTGTCAGTAGCATCGTAGGTATTGCTGGTGACCAGAATGCGTATCGGATTATCCGTTTGCTGAGAGTCCACCAGTAATCCGAGGAGAATCGCCCGCAACGTCTCGGACTTTCCGGTGCCCGGTGGTCCCCAGATCAACGCCAGACGCTGCTCTACCGCTTGGCGCAAGGCATCCCATTGGCTGTCATTCAACTTGACGCCATAGCCTTCGAGTCGCGGCCGAATCCTGCCAACGCTTCGTTCCGTTGGGGTTTGTGCTAGCACTGCGGTATTCCACAACACCTCTTCGACCGGGACCGAAGCGCTGACTTTCTTGACGGCGGATTTGCCCAGTACTTGCAATGTCGATACTCCCGCCTCCACGGCTAGCGGGGGATTTCCAATCGCTTTTAGTGCCTTTTCCAAGCGTTTGGTCAAGAAGTCAGTCACCAACTTGTCCAATACAACATCTTGACTCAGGTCCAGATCCCGCTCGATCGAGCGCAGGAAATCATCAATCTCCGGGTCCAGATACACGGCAATACAGCGCTTGTCACGATCAATCGCCAGAACCGTAGCCTTGGTTAACGAAGTTGCGTAAAGGTAGGGACTCTTGATTGCGGACGGCAGCGGTTGACCGCCGATCACGTCCCTCACCTGCATCGTATGGAAATCAGCCATGGACGCCGGAGACAGCGCGCAAAGGAAGTCCCCCGCTTCGAACTTCGCTTCCAGAGAGTGTTGACCGAGTCGATAAATCCTTACGCCAGGCGCTTGATCCACCCCCAGCGACATTGCTGCTTGGCTGGCCTCAGCCCCCACCAGTTCGCGCTCAAGCCGGGCTGCCAGATAGCGAGCCTCGCGCTCGTGTACCGGAGTGGCCATGGTGATGGTTTGCTCAAGTGCCGCCACCTGGGCGTTCAGCTTGGCGTAGGCAAACCATACCTGCCCATCCGCGCTGACCTTGTCTAACATAGAAGGTGCCTTGATGTCGGCGATCTTCGGCGAGCGGCTGCGCAATGCCCCTTTTAATTCCAAGCGCAAGCGATTTACGATCGAGGCCGTCGCCCGCAACTTTGTGGTCACAGTTGATCTGAGCTGACTAACCTGCTGGCTCCAGGGACGCGGTGCACCCATCCTGGTCCAAATTTCATGAGCCCGCTCTGATGGCACCTGGTCGGATAAGGGATCTTCAAAAATGGTGGGGACACGGAATTCGAAAGGTGTGCTGCCGGGCTTGATCGGCGGCCGGAACTCGCGCGCCAGGGCCAACAGTGAGTAGTAATGGGGAATCGGGGCCGCGACCAGGGCTTGCACCGCATTTCGCACAATCGTGATGGGCGCATTGGCGGAACGATAGTTTGCGTTTTCGATCAATTCGTCGGCTGGGAACAACCAGGCTAACTTTTTAAGGTTGCTGTCGGCCATGATGTATTGCAGGTTGCGGCCAATGACCCGGATCAGGTGTTCATACGTCACCGAGTCCCAGATATAGATCTGCACAGTGGCCTTCGGGTCCACCTTCAACGCCGCGCTCAGTGCTTTGTTCAGGTAGCTCAGGAAGCTCAGCAGCTCTCGGCGCTCGCTCTCAATGCTCCGAGTATCATTGACGAACACCTGCGCCTCGACGCGATCAACTTCGCCATTGATCCTGGAGAAACCGGCTATGCCGAACGCCAGCGTCAAACCACTTCCAACGTCAAAATCTGCGGAGAGGTACAGGCTGAGGTCCGACCAACTGGGCAGCACTGCGGAGGTACCCGACCCTAGTGGGATACTACTCACGTTAGTTGCGAGGGCCTGCGCCCTGCCCGCCACGACGGTGCGCGCCGCCCGTAACCGCGGGTGGCAATCGAACGCTTCATCATCAGCAGATAAACCCGCTAAGGTTTCAGCCTGGGTCACCGCCCGATCTCCCAAAGCCCGTCGTGCGCCGCGAGGCAAAAAAGCAATCGAACTCAGGTGACCATCCGCTGCGGCGCGCGGAATGCAATGCTCGGCATGAGGCTTAACATCCGGATTCCAGCTGTACCCTAAATATTCACAACCACTGCAGGCGGTACTGACGTGATAGTCCTGGCCACGCCAAGGTTTATCAAGGGCGGCGCGCAATTCGACGTTAAAAAAGTAACGCAGCCGCGGAGCGAACACTTCGATCTCAAGGGTTTCGATGTCCAGCCTCAGTGCTGCTCGGAGCTCCGCTTCCGTGGCTTGCCTTCCCTCCTCGCGCCTGGCCGCTTGCAGCTTGACGATCTCCGCTGCATCGTGCGAGCCAGGCCAGATCGCCGCCTCCGCAACCACGGCGAATCTGTCAGCGAACCCCTGATCCTCCAGCCAACCGGCAAGCGCAAGCGAATAATATGTGATCTCGGCAAAATACGAGGCACTGGGCTCGGCCGTCATTTTGATGTCGATGACCCGAAGCCCTACCCGACCATCGGCAGCATGTACTGTGCCGTCAGCGTGAACGATCCGCTCAATGTCCTCCGCTGCGATCACCTGGATTAGATCAGGTATGAGGCTGGCGAAGGCGAGCTCATAGGTAGTGCTCATCTCGTCAATGGTCAACGCTCGCGTGAACGTCTCACCAACTTGGTACTCCGGCCGTACGAGGAACATTCCGGGCTGTGCGCGCGCAATGACCGTCGACAATTTTTGGTTTTGGTAGTCTTCTTTGGTCTTCTCACCCAGCACCGACCTACCGCCAAAGGTTACCTCGAGATCATGTAGCTTGGCCTGCTCCCAGCGCCCCCCCTCTTCAGTCAGCGCATTCATACCCGTGCGCCCCACTGCTTTGGGTGGCATTTCGAGCAAGCTGCGCGCAGGCTCGTACTGCTTGTTGTGGGGGTAGAGCATCAACGCCAGTTGGCGCGGACAATCGGTTCGAAAATAGTTGCTGATAACCCGCTTACTGAGATATGGCACTGGCGTTCCCTTCCACTCCAATTGAGCTGACTAACGCAACGCCTCCTTGAGCGGTACGTGATCAAGCCTGATTTTTTTACTCTTGGCCAAGGCTTGCCCCACAAGAAAGGCCCTCCTCAGAGCAATCGCGTCAATTGCATTAAAGGCTATCGACAGGCATCCATATCGTTCGCGCCATTCAGCAACCGCCACATCTGCGGCCAAAAGGTCAGTTGGCGAGACAAAGAGTTCCTGCGCCTCGCCTGCTGGACGCCGGCCACGACGAAGAATGAAAATGGCATCCCACAGTCCGCGCTCGCCCTGCCCATGCAAGCCCATACCCACTTCACCAGGCATTGGCAGAACACGAGTAACGTGTAAGCCGGTAACAGCAATGGCTTCTGCTAGCGCTAACCACGCAGGTGCTTCGGTATGCCGATAGCTAAATGCTACCACTCCTTTGGGGCGCAGTACTCGTTCAATCTCTGCGAACGCCTCGCCCAGCCCGGTGATGAAGTGTTGAACACTCTGCGGCTGGTGCTTGCGTGCGACCAGGCTCTCGCTCATGACATGATCACGGGACAAGCTGCCGATCACTCCTAACGCCTTCAGCCAAGGCGTGAAGAACTGTGCAAGCTCGGAATAGGCAATGTTGTCGAAGTATGGCGGGTCTGTCATGACCACGTCGACAGAGCCACTCTTGAGAAAGCTCAGCGCGCGTGCGCTGCCGAGGTGGATGCGGCCTGGGCGCTTTGATAATCGACGCGCAACAGAAATGAACTCCGCTGTCGCCTTTGGTTCTTTGGGGGAGCGAGCATAAGCGGCGGCCTGCCCCAACTTACGAACCGTGTTGGGGAAGCTTCCTCGCCCAGTCCGCTCGACCCAAGGATTCAACTCCACTGGCCGTTGGATGTGGCGAAACGCGCGGACCGAAAACAGTGGCGTCAGGCGGCGCCAGCCATAAGCATAGGAAGCCATCATGCAGTTGGTCGTCAGATGGTCGCTGAATGCCATGGCTATGAATGGTCGAACCGGCTCTGGCAAAACGTCAATTTCTTTCAGCAGCAACGCCAAATGCAAAAGTTGCCGGTCATTGAACAGCTGCGACCATTGACGGTAGCCATAGGCGGTCAAGCGTTCATCCGACCAACCCTCAGCTTCAACCGGATCCGCCGGTAAGGCGAGACTGCCCTCGGCCAGACCGCGGCGCAATACCATGGAAGCCTCCGCGTACTGCTGACGGTCATCGTCAGTGGCGCGTCTGAGCACCCGATTGGCAATCGGCACTACCCGGCGGTCATCGGTGCGGGGAATGGTCTCGACGGCAAAAAGCCGCCAAGTGGGGACACCGCTACGACGACCGTGGTCAATCAACGCTTCCGCATGCCCACAGTTCGGACACGCCGCTCGCCCCCCTTTGCCCGGACCGTCGTCACACACTGTGTGTTGACCGCAGGAGGTACAATCAAACGCCCGCGTGCCAGAGGCTAGCGTCGCGACTTCATCACAGTGCGCGCACACGGCATGACGCACTTTTCCGTCATCGGCGAGGATGTAGCTGGGGTGAGCATCGAAGGTAGTCGAACACTGCTGGCAACTGACATGCTGCACCCAGAAATGATGCAGTACGAGATCATCCCCGGAGCGATGGAACTCGAGCACCTTTTGTCCCACGCGTGCCTTGAGTTGCTCCAGGGCCGGTTGCAAATCCGGCATGTCGGCAGCATCGAGCTCGAGTTGACTGACTGCACACGCGACTGGATCGACATCACAGCCGTGGACGTTGGCCCCCAAGCGAAAGGCTTCAAATACCGAGGTGCCACCACCTACAAACGGGTCCAATACGGTAAGCCCTTGTAAGTCAGCAGCGCCGTAATACAGCGATTCAAAGTCAGCCCCCGGCGCACTCGTCACTCCGATTAGCAAGCTTCGAAACACGGAGGGCAGGCGGCGGGCAAACCACTTATGGGCGGTGTAGATAGGACGCGGACGCCGACCATCTCGCATGGCAAAGCGTATCAGTGTCTCAACTGGAATTTCGTCAGCTTCAGCAAGGGTTAGCGCAGGGATGGTCAAACGTTGCTTAGCTGGGGCAAGCAACGCCAACGCAGGATTCGGAGTGCTTACATCACCCACTGAAAATTCTCGCTTTTAAATTTGGCAACTGCGGTAGCCGATTGCCCCGAGACAATGACTAGACCGGGCAGGTCGTCCGCTAATAAGATGACCGGCGATAGTACCCTGTTGACCGCTTCGGGTCACCCAAACAGTCCTTCGAATGAGCCTCATGAAAGGCTGGTGCAGCCTCACGCAGGCTGGCCCAACAGCACCGCCACCCTGCCCTCGTGCCGGACCTGCCGTTGAGCTTGGTCGCCGGTTGCGTTTCACTGGCACCACCTGCCTCCCATCGAGGACGCCTGGGTGTGCACTCACCTGAGGACAGACCGAGCACGGGCATCATTCTGCGCCAGGATCCTCAATGCGATCTTGCCCGAAGACGGCCAGAGCTAACTGAACGCTGCCGGCATCTACGGGCAGTAAAACCTTCGGATTATTCTGCTCCCGGTACGCTCAAGTGAATCAGCTTTTGTTCGTTGGCACTGATACTGACATCGAAAAAATGCTTGTGATCAGGAAACCGCGAAATGAATTCGTGCTTATCGGTTTGATAAAAATTCCTGACAATGAACTCAATGAATTGTCGTGGCGTGAGTGGGCAGTGCACGGGGATACGGCATCCTTCAACATCCCCAAGCGTCAGGTGACAGGAGGGATGCGCTACATCCTTTGTGGCGCCCAAGTCATAATCGAAACGTATGGGAAAGGGAACCAAGCGACGACTGACAATATCCACGTACAACTCCTCGCGCAAATAGACCTCCGGATCATCTTGAAACGGACGCAAGCTCGGCGAGGGATAGTAGGCGAGCCGATGCTTGACTAAAGAGTCCTTATCAAACCTATACGACAACTGCAGCAGGCCACCATCGATAAGCTTCAGGCAATATGATCGGTTGGCAAAAAGCTCCTGATACAGATCACCATAGTCAATATCGCCCATGGCGAGAGAAATCGCCTCGGCTCCGTGAAAAGTAACTTCCCACACATCAGCGCCGATTTGTCTCATCGCAGGAAAATTTTGATCATCCGCTAGCCCGAGGCCTATGAGCTCAGCCGTCAGACACTCCAGATCGTGCCTCACCTTCTCACGCGCCGGTGCATGTCGACTCATTTATTGCCACTCAACAGCGCAAGCAATTTCGCTCGCGTTTCACCGTCAAGATCCTCAGGATTCAGTTCGCCCGTTTCTAGGGCGTGAGTCAGCTCCTGCGCATTGTACTTCTTTTGCTCCAAGCGCTGCTTGTCATGCTCCGACAAATCACGATGAACAATCCGCAATTTACTCAGTTGCGCGTCGGTGGGGTAGACCATGTCCAATCGATATTGATGCTGCTTCAACAGCGCATACTCTTGCACCAACGCATCCATGCCCGGTCCATGACCAACCACCCGTACCCAACCCTTGCTGCGGGTAATTGCGGTAAACAGTCGATTGCGCAGCGTCGACAAGCCAGCACCCACGCCATCACATTCCTGTGCATTAATGACGTACACCATCCCGGCCTCGTTACCCTTGGCCCGATAGATACCGGTGAAGGTCACCGAGCCCAAATCAGAGCGGAAGAAGACATCTTGGTCAGTATCGACGCCGGCCAAGTGGCTTTGAATACCTCGACCAAATAAGGTCTTTCGTATTGCGGCACAGCGCTCACGAGCGTTGATTGGATTAGGGTTGATCACGATGACATCATCGTAACGCAACTCATCCTCATTCAGGTTTTTTTCGATCTGCTGGGCGACCCAGTCATTCTGCTCGGTTTCACTGTTGAACTTGATAATCTGCACCAGCTCATCGATGGACGAGTGGGTCTCGAGGAACAGAGGACTGGTTTCATCGGTTCGCTCCAATGAAACCGGAGCGCCTTTTCGCAAGTCACCCGAGTGAACGCGATAACCGATCTCCCCCCATAGAGCAGGCTGCTCAAACATTTGCACCAGACCAGTCTCCGCCATTCTGGGGGGAGCACGGTAAACACCGAAGCCCAGGGCATGTGCGGTGACCAGGACCGGCCGTGAATTCCGATAGCATTTTTGCAGAATCACGTCTCGCCGGTGCTGGTGATCTCCGGCGAATGAGACCAGGGCATTGCCTTTATCATCGGCTCCGAACAGATCTTCAGGAGGTGGCAGCGATGTACCGGACAGGTTTTGCAATTCATCGTACGCATAAACCAACCGCTTTGGCGCCTTAAGCATGGCATAGCAAAGCTGCAGGAAGCTCGGCGAAAAATCTTGCGCCTCATCAACCAGGATAGTGTCGTAGACATCTAACGACTTGTTGATTTTGCTAAGCGCGACCTTACAGGCGCCGTCAAATGCATAATGGCCCCCACCAAAGCGGCTACTGGCAGTGCGAAAATCGTAGAAATCAGCGCCACTTTGACGGCAGGCTTCGTAATACATCCCATCTCGTTCCGCCCCACCAGGAGCGCCCCAAGCATTCAAGATCCGAAGCTTGGTCCAATCGGGCTCTTCACCACTCTGCTCGATACAGAAATTGTTGATCAACCGTTTAAACTGCCCCTTCAAAGAACGGGTGTTAAAGGTTACGGCGATTCGCCAATCGGGCTGTTGGGTATGCAGGTAAGCGGCTTTTAGCGCCAGGACAATGGTTTTACCCGAGCCCGCCAGGCCGCGAATACGCTGCACCCCTTCAACCGTCTCCACGACAGCACGATTCTGCCGGTAATCCAGGGTGGCAATGGAGTCTTCCAGCTTTTTCAGCTTCGCACCGAGCGAGTCGACGCGCGTCACTTCACGCTTAGAGCGGCTCTTGCGAATTGACGACAGGCTCTCGATGGCCGACGTCGTCAGGCGATAAATCTCATCATCCGCATTGTCCCATTCGAAGCTCTGAATCAGCGATGCGAGATTGTGCTCATTCGCCAGCGGGTAATCTTCTTGCGCATGACTTGCAAGATTGATCAACGACGGTGCAAAGGTGATGACATGCAACTGCGGCAGGAGCTTCCGCCCCTTCATCAGGTCTTTATGCAGTTTCAGCTTCGACTCGATCTTGTTGACGAGATCATCTTGACGGTCAGCATAGTCCCCTAGATTCTGCCCTTCTACTATATCGAAGAGAATGACGCCTTTATCGGGATTCAAAAAAGTCGCATCCACGAAATACTTGCCTTCGGGAGTTGCGATCAATGGGTAACCGAAGAAACAACTACCATCAAGACCAATAGTATTTGCCAAACAATCCTCAAGGGCGGCAGACGCAGCGGGTTTGCCATTGGTTCCTCGGGTGAACTCCACTGTATTCATAAAGGCATCCAGACTAAAGGGGTGAGTGTCGCACACTGCTTCACACAATCATGCCGAGGAGTATACGAACAATAGAAGGCTGCAGCGACCCCTCCCCCTTGCCTCTGAGCAAGTAGCTGGATCAGCTAAAACGGCCATTACCCTGCTGCGCGCCACACGGAGGACGATGCACTCGAGCAAGCGAACGGAAGAGGTTTCTGCCGCGAGAGCGTCACGCAGACAGCGCCGAGCAATACAGGCCCTGGCCCAGTTGCACGCTTCCAGACTGCCGGCCTGGGTCGAGGCATATCCGCCAGCCGTGTTCAGGGCGACTACCAGATTGCGCGTCCCAGTCCAGGTGGTGCTCACTGAAATGATGGGCCAGTGGCCCAGCAACAGAGTACCGCACCGCGTTACTCTGCCCACACGCCAAATGGCGCCTTGCTATCTATATAGCGGGCTGCCGTTTGGATGTCGCGCCACCCGACATAGTCCATCAGAGCCTTGCTATTCCACTGGTTCGCACTCGCCCAGGTGGCAAAGCCTCGACGCAAGGAGTGCCCCGAATAGCCCTGCGGATCAACGCTGCTGCTAACCATGATTTGCCGCAGCAGCCGCGAAATACTGTTGGGATTCAGCGCCTGTGCCGAGAGGTGCCCCCACCGATCGACAGCGCGAAACAGTGGACCGTACTGGATGCCACTGCACACCAGCCACTGCTCAACGGCCATTACCGGGCACAGTCGCTTCAGCGCCGGCACACTCAGCTGACGCCCCCGATTACTGCGGTCAGTCTTGCTGCTGGGCAAAAATGCCACGAGCCCCTCCCCCCGGCGTATCTGTACGTGCTCAGTCTGGAGCCGGCACAGTTCATCGCCGCGTAAGGCCCGCCAAAAGCCCAGCAAAAGCAGCGCGCGATCCCGCGCGGCGCGCAGGCACACCGCCTTCTCGGTACTGAGCAGCGCTTCCTCGAGGCTGTCGACGCAAGCCTGCAAATCCTCTAACGCCAGAGCCTCGGCCTGCTGTTGCGGCTGCGGGTGCAGCGCCTGGATGCCACGCAGGACATCGTGCACCTGCGCCGCCTTGGTCGGATCGCTAAAACCATGCGCCCGGTGCCACTGGGCCAAGGCCGCCAAGTGTACGCGCAATGTCCCGCTGCTCAGTTGCGCCCCGTAGGCGGCCAGATAGCGCACCACACTTTCGCTGGACGCCGGCAGCAACCCGCCCCACTCCGCCTCGAAGTGTGCAATGGCTTGGGCATAGCGCCGCTCGGTACTGGCGCGACGCGCAGCCCGGAGATAGCGCTCGGGCGAAGTGTCCACACCTTCCTCCCGCTGTACCCCTCATTCGGCCAAAAGGCTGCTAATAGCGGTATCACGTTCGAGAATCTGGGCTTCTCACACCTCAGAATTCTGCCCGTTGAGCGCTCAGGACGACTGGCTGTACATCTGTAATTTCGTACCGCTCAATCAGTACGAAATAATCGGCCGTAACACCGCTGGGATTGCTGTAGCACGTCATCGGCGGCGGCCTTCGCCGAACCCGGACTGACGCTCGGGTCGCTCCAGTCTGCGTGCATTTGTCACTCCGCCAGGAGCGCATCCACTTCTCAGTGTAGTCAAAGGTCGCGGCGCCCCCTGCACAGTGCCACCCGCAAAACCTGACCCCGCGCGACCGATGGCCGATTGCGCAAGCCGCCGACTTCTACGCTTAAAGGAATGCTGGCAAATGGAGACAGCCCCATGAAAATCCTGGGTCGCGTGGAACAGCAAGCCGTGACCGATGTGCGCTGCGATATCTGCGATGCGTCCACTCGGCTGGCGAACGACAACCTGCAGTACGGGACGCTGGAGGCACGGTGGGGTTATGGGGCGGCGCACGACGGCGAGCGCTATGAAGTGCACCTGTGCGAGCGCTGCTTCTTTACCACCCTCGCCTTCCTCAAACAGGAGCGGCGTACCGTGCACCTGTTCGACAGTGACCCCAACCCCAGCGAAGCGGAACTGGGCCTGGTCAGCCGGAACGATTGGTCCCGCAACGGTGGCTGACGAGTACGACACGTCAGACAGTCCACTTTGTGGGTGGGTATGACCCGCGAGCCCCGCTGAGTTGACTTAGGCCCTAGCGAAGGAGGCCACTGTCGATGGACGTACTCGCAGACGCCGCCACCGCCTTGCGGCAGGCACGCCACATCGTAGTATTTAGCGGCGCGGGGATCTCCGCTGAAAGCGGCATCCCGACGTTCCGCGATCAGCTGACCGGCCTGTGGGCACGCCACGATCCGCAGCGCCTGGAAACGGCAAAAGCCCTTCGCATGAACCCGGCACTGGTGTGGGGTTGGTACCTCTGGCGTCGCCAGCAAATGCTGCAGGCAAAACCCAATGCCGCGCACCGAGCGATTGCCCGCCTGGCTGGCAGTGGACGGCAGGTCACGGTTGTAACCCAGAATATCGATGACCTGCATGAGCGTGCCGGCAGCCAGGGCGTCGTCCACCTGCATGGTAGTCTGATGACTCCAAAGTGTTTCGCCTGCCACCGTACCGCCGCCCTCAGCAACGTTGAGCAGACCGTCTGCCAGGAGGGCGAGCTGGTCGAGCCGCCGCGCTGTAGCCACTGCAATGGCCGGCTGCGTCCGGGTGTGGTGTGGTTCGGCGAAGACCTGCCGGCGGGGCCTGGAAAGCCGCCGCGCAGGCGGCACGCCATTGCGATGTGATGCTGTCGATCGGCACCTCTGGCGTAGTCATCCCGGCGGCCAGCCTGCCTGACCTCGCCCTGACGGCAGGCGCCGTAGTCATCCACATTAACCCCATTGACGTCAGCATGGACGGGCCGCGGGAGCTGATGCTGCTGGGCGAATCTGGACAGGTGCTGCCCGCGCGTCTGGAACTGCTACTCGCCAGCTGAGTGGCCACTCGTCAGGGAATCATTTATCCCAAAATATGAGCCGACGACCGTGCGCCTGCGGCGGCCGAAACAGCGCAATCGGTTTGCACCATACTGTGTAGGAACCACCTTGTCGGATCAATGCCATGGCTCGAAACGGAATCAACAAAGCGCTGGTGCAGGCAGCGCGCGATGCACTGCTTTCCCGGGGTGAGGCGCCGAGCATCGAGGCGGTGCGAGTCGAACTGGGTAACACAGGTTCGAAGACGACGATCAACCGCTATCTGCGCGAACTGATGGACGAGGAACCCCGACCGCCTGCCGTCACATTGAACGAAGAGGTACAGGCTTATATAGAAAGTCTGGTCCAGCGCCTGGCGGCAGACGCGCAAGATGCAGTCAGCGCTGACCGAGCCCGCCTTGAGCGGCAGAAGGCGGCCTACGAACAGCAACGTCAGGTCGATAGCGCCCGCCACGACGAACTGAAAAAAGCCCACCAATTGCTGCTCGACGAGCGCTTGGAGGCCCGCGAGCGGGAGCATACTCTCTCAACTCAGGTGCAACATCTGGAAGGTGACCGACAGCGTCTGCTCGCCACAGAAGCCCATCTGCAACAAGCCATGCGCGATCGCGCCGATCAGTTGCAGTCACTGGAGGGAAAGTATCAGCAGGCGCACGATTCTTTAGTGCATTTCCGTGAACATGCTCGCCAACAACGCGACGCGGAGATCCAAAGTAATAAAGCACAACTGCAGCAGCTCCAACATGAACAGCGCCGTCTTCAGGAGCAGCTATACAGTAAACAAGAGGAACTGACCCAGGTCTATCGAGAGCTTGAACGAAAGACGGCCGATCACCAGGCCCAACGCCTCGCCCTGCAGGCAGAGCAGAAACAGCTCCAGCAACTCAACTACGCTCATGAACAACTGAAAACAGTTGTCAACCAGTTCCACCAGCGTGAACAGTTGCTGCTACTCGAAGCCGCGGGCTTACGTGAACGTGCTCACCGCTATCTGCTGGATCGCCGCCAAGACCGGCGGAATCTTCGTGACCTGACGCAACAATTGCATCAAGTTCACCAACTCTTGTACCGCCTGCCCAGAGCCGGGATTGGATTTCTACAAAGGACAGACCCGAATGACGCGCCTCCCTGATTGGTCGGTTGCACTAAACATTGCTCCTCCTGCTCATGGCGCTCCAATTATCCGCGGAGGACTCAGCGGTCTTCATTGATGCGTGTATTCGCAGCATATACCATTCAGGCTAAGCGGGTGATCCCGCCATTGCGCCAGCTTTCGGCACCATTTTTTCTGTAAGGACCGAGGCACCCCACAACTTTCTTCTCCCAATGGCTGTTGAGGGCCAATATCCAACTCGCTCTGAAGTTCCTCGCGAAAGTTCCAGATAAGCATGGCGAGAGCTTGATCATCGCCATGCAGCCACTGCCCTTGCTGCAAACAATTAAAAAGGTCTTCACTTGGCATCCACTTGGCTACACGGGACTGCCAATTACTTTGCGATGCGTCCCCACCGAGTATTATCGGAGTGAGAAAATCATAAAACTCGCTGCGAACAAAACTAATAGGTCGCTGCATGCCACTAAGGCGCACCATGGCCAATAAGTTATCCTTCAACCACAGCCGGTGAGAACAAAATCGAGGAGCGTGCGTCTGATATAATACCAGATGAACGGCCAAGCTAGGCCAATCGACACGGTCGTATAACAGCCGGGTTAACTTACCATTGTAACCATCCAACGGCTCTCCACCTATTCGAATACTATCTGCGAGGTCATCCCACTCGCCGCTCCATTCGGGGTGAAAGACGAACGTGAACAACGGATTGTCATACAGCGCGCGCAGATGAGGGAAGTGATCGAACAAGAATTTCTGATTATGCAACCATGGTTTCGCACCGCTCCGCATACTCCTCCATAGCGACACACTATCGTGCCAGGGGCGGAGCGTGTGCCAGTAATTTGCCATGCTTGATGGCTTGGGCGGGCAGCCTATCGATTGTGCCGTAGCGTGAAACAATATTCTGCTGCGAAACGCAGAGCCTGCAGATCCAGGTTTCAGAGTAGACATGCTGTACACCTGTATGATGATCAGTACGCGATCTCCCTTGCGCGTAAATTAAGCCCTCAAGAGCTTGCACAAAACCCTCGCATTAGAGCCTTGCGCGGAAAAATAGATGGTGTCAATTTTCAACTCTTGGCCCAGCCTGTAGTACACCCCATAATGAAAGCCAAGGAAAGCACCAGTTTGAAGTGTCAACACTTCGCTCTGGACCTGCCTTTGACAGGCCCGCTGGATTAAGGAATGTGAAATATCTATCACCAAGGAAATAAAAATGCATTCTATCAATTATCCATAGCCGATTTAAAAGATAGGAGCTGTAAGCCCAAGGATCGGCCCCAGATGGAGAGTGGGTAAATAATATTCGGCGAGGCGCAGCCTCTCAGAAGGTAAGTCACAGACATCAACGCTGTTCAAGTCCATGGTTTATGGTTTATGGTTTATGGTTTATGGTTTATGGTTTATGGTTTATGGTTTATGGTTTATGCATAACGAAGGTTGCGGCCCCCTCAAAATAAACCATGGCCTTGGCCAAAAATTAAATCCCTTACATTGTTCAACGTGAACTCAGGATGATTCAATGAATGGATCACCCTAATTTGAAAAGAGCTATCGATACGGCTCAATTTGTTCGCTAGCGAAAAACTGATGGTCAGCATTTTGCGAGGGCCAGTTCATACCACCGGAAAGCCATGCCTTATATATAGAATCCGAAACACTATAGGTCGTTAAGACCGGTGTGACTTCTTAGGAGCAAAATCATGCTCATTGTGCCGCCGAAACTAATGTTGAATCTCCAGGTGACCGTAGCTGTCGCTCCGAGTCGAGGGCGCCACGGTAGGCGTGTCACCCAATTCCCTTCGCGGAAAAATGATCGTGTCATGGGGTGTGATTCCTTGCTCGAAGCAGATTTTTGTCTCCTCCTGGAACGAAACCCGAATATCAGGAGTTATACCACTCAGCCTTGTACCATCGAGCTACTGACACCGCGCTCGCGCTATACGCCAGACTTTGAGGTCATATATCAGAGTGGCAAGATAGCACACTACGAAATAAAACATGATAATAAATACAATAGTTCGCGCAACGTAGCTCGCCGCCATCTGTACGAACCAATCTTCACGGAGTGCGGTTCTTTCCTGAAAACAATCAAACAAACCGAAATACAACAAGCCGGCGCCGATAGTGATTTAAAAAAACTGTACTGGTACTCGTTCGGAGCCGTTGCCGCTCAAGCCAACCTCTTGGCCAAATCTCTTCCCACGACTGCCGAGGAAGCCCGAACAATTGGCGAGCTTCTCGGCCGAGGATATCGAATGCAAGAGATTGCTTACGCACTGTTTTACCGCATGCTTTTTAGAGTGGATACTGGGCCAGTACATTTAGGTTCGAAAATCATCAGTCACTGACGGCTTTCACTTGATCCAGATTGATTGGGAGGCTCTCTTATGAACCAGACTCTCCGCTATCCCTTTGCCCCGAATAAAGGTAAACAGCTGTACCCAGGACAGGCAAAACAATGTCGTCAGAGTCTACGACTGCAACTGGAGATAACTGCATCAGTGGCCCTGCCCAACTGTGTCTCGCCGCACGAGCTTTGGGTCTTTGTAGATGAGATCTGCGTGGTGCAACACTTCATCAAAGGTTCTCAAACGGACTCAAAGGGCCGAGTGGCTTTACCCGCATCCGCTCCACATTTCAGAAGTCACAAGGACAGCTATCCATGGCTATTAAGCCATGGCTCGCCTTACAGCCTTCTCTTGTCCCTACGCCTCATCGGTCCTCTGACTCGTCGCGGTATCACGTTGTGGCTAATAGTCGATCAGATAAGTCAGAGGATTCTGGATTCTGGATTTCGGAATTATAGATTGGAAGGCACAGTTATGAACCGCACGAATCGACGGAGCACGGGAATGTCTTACACCCTTGATAACGGCGCAGAATTCAACAGCAAAGTGCTGGCTGATCGCTTGGCTTTGAACGGGGTTCAGGTCATTTTCTATGCACCCCGCGCGCCTAAATCGAAACTCTGCGTCGAACGTTACTTCCAGACCCTGAACACTCACCGCATCCCTCGGCGTGAATCATTGATCATCAGCGGAGATACCAAATGCGCACGCTCGCCAGCTTCACTGTGACCCCGGGCGAACACTATCGCTGTGGCGACGAAGAGTACCAGGTCACGTCTGTAGAACAAGGTACTGTGCAACTGCGCAGCTTGCGCCGCACCGGCATGATCACCTGCAAGTCAATCGACCGATTCAAGGCTGCCTGCAGCCGCGGCTACTACTTCAAGGTCGCCGAGGCGCCCTTGAAAGGCCAACCCAATACGATTGTGTCTGGCCTGTCCGAAGCACATCAGCATGTACACAATAAGCGACTGGCTTATGTCAGGGCCGCTGAAGCCCGTTTCGGTACGAAGTTGCCAGTGGCTGAGACCCTGCAGTTGATCAACGAGATCAAGTTAGAGCGCAAGGACGCTGTCGCTCCGACCTATCCAACGCTGTATAGCTGGTGCAGGGCTTATCGATTGGCTGGTGGAAGCGCCATTGCCCTCGTACCTCGTCCGAGACGCGGTCAATGTCGGATCGCGCGTCAGACTGAAGAAGTGCGATCGGTCTTCAACTACAACATCGATCTGTTCTACTTAACGAGGACTCCCCTGCCCATTTCTGAGGTGATCGACAGCATCACTGCACAACTGAAAGTCGACAACAGCAAGCGACCAATGCACCAGCAAGTGCGCATCCCCTCCTTCTCCACATTCTACCGGCTCATCAAAGAACTGGATCAGTTTCGTGTTGACAGTTGTCAGCATGGCAAAGAGTTTGCCAAGCAGCGGCAAAAGTGGAGCAAAAAAGCCAAGTCGCCCAACTATCTGCTGGAACGCGTGGAGTGTGACAGCCAGCAAGTGGACTTGCAGCTGGTCGACGACCAAGGGCGCAATATCGGAAGGGCTTGGCTTACAGCGATGCTGGAAGTGAAGTCGCGAAGAATTATCGGCTGGGATCTTTCACTAAACCATCCGAGCATTGAAAAAACAATCCGTGCCATCAAGGTGTCATTGACACCAGGGGATCGACGAGGCGCGGGAGTCTCTTATACCTGCGACAACGGGCCGGACTTTATCAAAAAAAAGTTGGCTGATAGCTTGGCGTTGATTGGCGCTCAGGTCATTTTCTGTGAGCCTGCCGTGCCTGACCAGAAACCCCACGTCGAGCGTTGGTTCAAGACCCTTAACACCCAATTGACTCATAATCTACCTGGCACCACATTTTCAAACCCCATCGAGTGTGGCGATTATGAATCGAAAAAAGAAGCTGTTTACACCTTGGAGCAATTCAAAGAGTTATTTGAGCATTGGCTGGAGAACATCTACCATGCCACGCCACACTCCTCACTGGATGACACCAGCCCCAATGATGCTTGGGACAATAACGTCGACCCTTGTTTTCCGCCTAAGACCTACAGTTTAGAAGACATTCACCAGATATTTCTGAGCAAAGCCACTGCCAAGCCAGTCAATGGGCGGGTGCGCTACCACCACCTGCAATGGACCTGTCCCGCAATTCCGTATTTGTCCACTCGCAGTCGGGGCGAAGTAACACTGACGTTTTTCTATGACGTCAGCGAACTGGGTACCATTTGGATCTGTGACCCTCAGGACTCAAATAAATTGTATGCCGCTGAGGCGGTTGATCCCGACTACCAAGTCGGGCTGACAATGTCCATGCACGATGAGGTTCGCGCCGCTATGTCTGAACGCCGTAAAGCTTTTAGCTTCGCCAAAGCAAAAGAACAACGTCGGTTACTCAACCTCAAAATGCGAGCCAAACGCAAAAAGGCGACCCACAAGCCCAAGACCTCATCGAAGACGACTAAAGCAACTGCTACCCCAGAGCACACCCCAGCAATAGCTCGAGCACAGAGCCGCCCCGCGCCTGCAAGACTGCCTTTTACTGACAGCATACCCAGCAACGCGGAAGTCGTAGAAGTGATACTTGTTGATGTACCGCCACCCACCACCGGAGATGACCATGAACATTGAAATGCCAGAAAAGGTCCTTAAACTCTCCAACCAGATCGTATTTTACAGCGAATACCGAAACGCTTATGCGATCATGAAGAAGTCTGTTGCCTGTACTAAAAACAGGAATATTCCCAGTTGCGCTGTGGTGACAGGGCCGGCGGGCTCAGGAAAATCCACTCTAGCCAAATTCTTCAACGATTCATTTCCCCCAGCATCGACCGTTATTCGTGACGACGGACTGTATACCATCACTCCGGCTTTTTTATGTACAATCCCAGCCCAAGTGACCGTTAAATCGTTTCTTAAAACCTTGTTGATCAACTTAGGTAATAGCGATACGGGAGGCGATACAGTCGACCTCATCCACCGTTGTACTCGACTTTTGCTAGTCAGAGGGGTGGAAGTAATCATCATCGATGAGTTTCAACGATTAGCCCGTGCGAATGCCGTGCTGATGCGGGAAGGTGTCATCGACTGTCTTGTCACACTCATTAACTTGACAAATATTCCGTTTGTCCTCATCGGAACCGATGAATGCCTAGACTTAATTTACAGCAGAGATGTCCTCGCCAGGCGCTTCCCTTTCCGCGTTGAACTTCACTACCCTGCGTTCAGCGTCGACCCTAAATCGGACTATCAAGCGCTCCTCAGCACGCTGGACAAAAAACTCTATACGATTGGAGAATTGAACGGTGGCTTACACCTCAGCGACCACATGATCTCTGCACAGCTCTATCTGGCAACAAAAGGCAATCTCGAGTACTTGAAACTGATCATCTGCAATGCCTTAGAGTTCTGTCTTCTTCGCGGCGATGGAATTCTGAGAATCAGTGACCTAAGTGATGCAACAGATGAATTGTACATTGCCGAAAACCTGGCAGGCGATAATAGTCCGTTTAAACTTTCTCCTTCCCGTGTAGATGAGATGCTGGAGGCATGCACATGCTGACGCTTGGTTTCATACCCATCCCGCAAGCCGGCGAGTCTCCCTCTAGTGTAATTAGGCGGGCGGCTCTGAATAACGGTTTCTCCAGCTGTACCGTCTACATCGACCGACTACTTAGCAGAAGCTATGTGAAAAACTGCCTATTTGCTTCACAGGCCCTAGCCCAGCATCTGGACCATATCGCGGCAAACTATGGGATCACCGTTTCTAGCGGATTCTATTCGACTTTACTACACCCAAAAACGAGAGCTCTGTGCGCCCAGATCGGCGCGCTCGTTGTCCCCCTTGCCTTGCTAAAGTTTAATGAGGGTGCTATTTGCACGCGGTGCTGGGAGACCGGCGTTGAAAAAGCCTTCAAAGATATCAGAGGGACTGCAGTGTGTCCTGTTCATGCTAGACGTTATCTGACCCGCTGCCCGGCCTGTAACCGGCAATTTACTTGGTCCAACCAGATCGTGGACCGCTGCCTTTGCGGTGCAAAGTTGGCATCGCCATCTGTTACAGCAATGGACGCAATACCCGAGCAATTACTCTTGAAGTGGATGCAAAACCAACAGCAGGAGCACTTCGATTTGTTCGCAGAGATCATGCATACGCTGGGACATAGTGAAGCCTCAAAGTCCGAAATTGAGAATAGGCACATCTTTATCACTGCCATCAGCCTTGCGGGAGAGCACTTTGATCTAGGCACGCCCTCACTCCGCTATCTGATAGGGCCACTCTCCACAGTTAGAAAACGCATGTTTCTGATGAAGTTACTGCCTATTTTGAGCGCCAAAAGTTACACAACACTCTGCACGACCATTGACCAATTACGACCACTGGAGCGCTCGGACAATTCACCTCCGCCAAGCTTGACCTTGACGACGGAACAGACACGCAACTTTCTGAAAATTAGCACGCATAACTGGCATAAAATACGTAAACACCCCGCTTTCCCACACTCATCAAGAACCAAGCCTGTATACCACCGCAAGGAGATCATCCTCATAAAAACAATTGCACATGAAGTTATCTCTCCCCATCACAGCACAACTATAGTGACAGCACCGACCAATCAGATTTCATATTCTGAAGCGGCAATGTTGCTGAAAGTGCCAAGACCTCACTTCGCGCAACTTATCAGCCAAGGTTTTTTTGGAAAAAGGCTCACGAAAATTATGCCAGGACAAGCTTTTCTTGAACGAGAACTGGTAGAGAAGTTCCTAGAGAAATATACATCCGTGTGGTCCATTGCTGCGAACCTCCACAAAGAAACTCGTTACATACGGAAAATAGCTAATTACCTCAACCTTGAGTGCATCTTTACTGCTCTCACACGTCGGAATATTTCCCCGACCCCTTCATTTATCTTGAGCGACGACCTTAGCACTGTCGAAAGGATTTCCAGTCAACATCCGCTATTTGCAAAGCCTAACAGCGACCTAAAGACCTCCCTCGCTAAAATCATACCATTACCGCCCGAGATGCAAAGCCAGGTCATGGATTTGGTTGAAATCGTGAATCATCTGGAAAGCACAAAAGATGAAGTACGCTTTCTCATTCACTCCAACCTGCTGACCCCATGCTATTCCGGACAAAATGGCAAGCTACAAGTACCGATATCCGCTGTCTTAATGTGCCGTGAAAATCTATTACTTAGCAGGGAACTAAAACTCCTAATGGGCAGTAGGAAAAGCCAGGCGTCGACCCAACTTGCCCAACTAAAAATCTTCCCGATAGAGACAACAAACACCACCCCTAATTTTTTTAGCATCTATTATCGCAAAGACTTCACCCCCGAAGTTATTGCATTACTCAACCCCGCCACTCAGACTACCAAAACTTTCAGGACAAGAATCAACTCACCAAAAGCATGTCATTGTGCCGAAAGTACAAAATCAACCCAACTGAATTACGAAAAATAACTGACGAATTAATCTTGGCGCGCCCAGCGCATTTCCGAACTTTGACATTCCAGACCACCCTAAGCCCCACCGAGGTGGAGATCGCCGAGAACGCCATCAAAAACCTTAAGCCCCTCGCCAAGCTAGAAAGAATAACGAATCTAGAACAGAAAAAAATTTATTACATCTTCATAAAGCCAACAAAACTTTTCCACATCATAATAAACAAAGCCATCTACATCACACCAGATGACTTCAACATTATCAAAAAGTTCTACAGCACACACTATACATTAGCGGAAGCTACGGCAATCATCG
Source organism: Pseudomonas sp. UBA6315 (assembly GCF_002438125.1). Classification (NCBI taxonomy): domain Bacteria; kingdom Pseudomonadati; phylum Pseudomonadota; class Gammaproteobacteria; order Pseudomonadales; family Pseudomonadaceae; genus Pseudomonas; species Pseudomonas sp. UBA6315. The sequence continues at coordinate 8,303 of NZ_DJTF01000112.1, read as the reverse complement.
GTGCTGCCAGAGGTTACATTCACCACCTTGTCACAATGGGTTTCATCAAGGCTGCCAAACTCCCGTTAGGCGGAAAATGCTACGAGACCATGATTACAAAAGACGCATTACAAAAAGCCCACGAACGCCATCGGACTCACAGCCGTTCGCATTCACTGCAAAACCATGCTTCCATGGATAACACTAATACCAAGCTTACTCCATAGACTGTATGTTGCGTCGCCAGACGATGATGGCACTTCACTTTCCCCTCAAAGCACTCACGCTACGCCTGGCCCAATGCCACTACACCTCATGATTCTGAGTGCGCATTGTGTGTTGCCCTGGTTTCCCTCACGCAGGCACTCTCAATAATATCCGCCTCACCCAAGATAAATCATCAGTCTCAAATCCAGAGCTTTGACGATTCCACTGCGGAATCGCCATTAGATTCTCTAGATCCTACGCAAGAAATTTATGATTGCGAAGCCGAGCCTCCCTCAGCGCCTCACTCTGAGAGTACCCAGTTCAGACTTAATTGACATAACCATCCAACATTTCATTTTTTTTGAAAAAATCTTCCAGCTTTATTTGAACATCGAAAAAAAAATTAAGCGATTTCAACGCGGCGATTTTGGAGAATTTTGAATAACTACGACAGGAACCTTGCGTTCGCTGAGCGCCCGGCCATGACCGCCCACGGTCATGCCCAAGCCCCCCACAGAGAGAACCCCCACCATGTCCATCGACTCCAGCCTGATCGGTTCCGTCGTCAATGCCCTGCCCATGGACCGGATGATTGCCGGCCCCCTGCAAGCCATGGTCCAGGCCCAGGTGACCGCCAGCAAATCCTATGCAGACTTCCTCATGCAGGTGTGCATACAGGATGGCAAGGCGGTCGCCATCCAGTTCGACTACGACGAGACCATCGTCAACGAACAGGGCGAATACCAGGGCATTGCCAGCAAGACCCTGAAAGTGCCGCTGGTAGCGGCCATCACCCACCCCAACATCACCATCGAGGAGGGCACTGTCGAGTTCGAGCTGACCATCAGTCAGATGGCCGAAGACACCAGTGAATCGAACAAAAGCGGCGAGCTTGCTGCTTCGCTGGGTTGGGGGCCATTCAAGCTGGATGCCAAAGGCAGCATCAGCCATAAATCGACGCAAACCCGCAAGACCGACACCCGCGCCCGCTACGCCTTCCGCACCACCTTGCGGCGCCAGGACCCACCCGAGGCGATGATGCGGGTGATCGACTTCCTCACCGACGCCGCCGTCAAGCCCACTGTGGTCAAAGGTACGGCCCTGCAGAGCCCGGACACGATCTCGTCAGCCGACACCCTCAAAGATGAGGCGGCAAGCAGCAAGCCTGCCGTGAACGCGCTCGAAGCAGCGCCGAGCCAAGCGTAAAAGCCCTCCCCTTGCGCACCCCACTGGTTTCAGCGGGGTGCCGAAAAACCAGGAGCCCGTTGATTGGAACAGCCAGCCGCCCCCAATGACTGCCATTGACCTGCGCGATATCACCCGCGGCCTGCAAGAGGCTGCCGCCGCTGCCAACAGCCTGATCGCCCAGCAGTACATCAACCTGTTCGACCAGTTCTTCGATTGCGACAGCGAGGCCCTCGGCGCGCCGATGAAAGCCAGGATGGTCGAGGTGGCGATGGACGATCAGCACGTGATGCGCGTGCCCCTGTTCGCCCTGATAGCCCCCAAGGGCCTTGCCCTGGAGCGCATGCAGGTCGACCTCTCGGTGCGCGTCAACGGCACGCAGGCGCGCCAGCAACTGGAGGCCGAGTCGCAGAGCGCCAGCAGCGCCAACTTCAAGGTCACCATCGGTGCCCAGGGCCGTCAGGGCGAGGCGCGGGACCCCGATGAAGTGCAGATCCGCATCCAGTTCCAGGCCACCGAACCGCCGGAGGCGCTCAACCGCCTGATCGAGGAATACACCAAGCTGATCACCCCCACCCGCACGCCCGCCCCCCCGCCACCGGAAACCAACGAGTTCATCGAGGCCGCCACCTGTCGCTGACGGCCCTCAGAAATCGCGTTTGTAGAAGATATCCAGCGAGCTCGCCAAGCCGCTGGCCGCCTCCAGGTAGACCTTCTTGCTCAACTTGTAGCGCAGCGCGATGGTGTTGGCCGGCTCGAACACCCCGACGCCATAGCGCAGGCTCAACTTCTCGGTCAGGTTGCCGCTGGCCACCACGCTGGTGGTGTTGCCGGAGCCTTCGGTGTCGAGTTGGAAATCATCGATCCCCAGGCTCGACGCCAAGCTGCCGGTGAGCCCCGCGCTGCCGGCCAGGCCCAGGCCAAGCGCAGCCTCGGCAAGCATGTTGTTATCCTCCCCCGACGTGCCCAACGGGCGCCCCAGCACCAGGTAGGACAGGGCCTGCTCCTGGCTCATGGCCGGCTCGGAAAACACCTTGGTGGTCGGTTGCTCGGCGCTGCCGCTCAGGCGAATGCCGGCGATCACATCGTCGACCTGGCGGATCGCCTCGATATCCAGGTAAGGCTGGTCGATGGGCCCTGCGAACAACAGGCGTGCGCGGCGGATGGTCAGGCGCTGGCCATAGGCCCGGTAGCGGCCATCGGCTAGGCTCAGCTCGCCGCGGGTGTCCATGTTGTCGCCGATGTGCACGTGCCCGAGCAGGTTGGCGGTAAGACCAAAGCCGCTGAAGGACAGCTTGTCACGCCCCACTTCCACATCGATGTCCATGGCCATGGCCATGGGCGCCTTGCCCTCTTCGGTCTGGTGGCCGACGATCACGGTGTCGTCGGAAACCTTGACCGTCGAGGGCGGCAACTCGCGGATGGTGATCTTGCCCTTGGGCACTTGGACCTTGCCGGTCACCGCCAGCTTGTCGTCGATCATCTGCAGCTTGAGGTCCGGGGCCACCTCCAGGGTTGCGTAAGGCTCGACCGTCACCGGCAACTGCTCGCCCTGCAAGTGCAGGTCCATGCCCAGGGCCTGGCCCCAGGTCAGCTGGCCGGTCAACTGGCCACGCCCGGCATCGCCACTGCGCCAACCGCCATTGAGCTGCACCTGCTCGCCGGCAATCGCGGCCTTTAGTGACAGCTCTCGCAGGCTCACCGGCAATTCGGCGCCACTGACTTCGCCGCCACTGAGCACCAGGTTGCCGTTGACCTGCGGGTTGATCAAAGTGCCGGACAGCTGGCCACTGCCATTCAACTGCCCCGCCAGGCGCTCGACCATCGGCACGAAGGGCCGGGCAATCGACACATCGAGGCCGGCCAGGCGGAAGTCGCCCGACAGCGGTTTGTTCTTGCCCAGCGGGTCGAGCCGGGTGTTGAGGCTGAGCTCGCCCAGGCGCTCGCCGCGAAACGCCAGGCGGGTATCGATGCGCCGTGGCGCCAGGCTGCTGTCGATACGCAGCGTCTGGTAGGGGAAGTCGATCCAGCGGCCTTTGTCGCGCACCCGCAGGGTGCCGCCACTGGCATCGATGCTCAATGTGCCTTTCGGGCCACTGGCGGGGATGTCCAGGTTGACGTCGGCATTGAGCAGGCCCTGCCAGGCGAAGTCCTTGGGCAGCCACTGGGCCAGGCTCTGCAGCGGGAACTGCTTGAGGTGGTAACGCAGCCGCGGTTCAGGCGCCAGGCGTTGATCTTCGCCGCACAGGCTGGCCTGGCCGGAGCGCCAGCAATGGGCGCCGAAGTCCAGTTGGCCGCTGGCCAGCCGCTGCAGGCGCGCCGGCGCCTGCAGTTGCCAGTCCTGGCCGCCGGCCTGGACCCGGCCATTGGCCAGGCGGCCGCGCCAGTCGCCCTTGCTCAGCTGGCCATCCAGGCCCAGGTCGAGTTTCAGCTGCGGGCCATCGAGGGCGAGGGTCAGCGCCTGCTGGCGGATGTCGCCCTTGCCATTGGCGCTCAAGGTGCCCAGCACGGTATCGCCCAGGCGGATGCCGTTGGCCTTGAGCTCGATCAGGCCACGCTGGGCGCTGTCCAGATTGGCGTCCAGGTCCAGGCGCTGGATGCGGTTTTCCGCCTGCGCCAGTTGCTGGCCAAGCAAGCTCAGCTTGCCTTGCGGCGCCTGCAGCGTGCCGCTCACATCCAGCCGGCCTTTGACCTGCCCCTGCAGCCGGGGCCACAGCTGCCCCAGGCGCGGCAAGTCGAGGTCGACCCGGCCCGCCAGGCGCTGCTGCAGGCTGCCGCTGCCATTGATGCGGTTGTCACCCAACTGCACCGACAACGCGCCCAGGGTCCAGGCTTGCCCGGCGCCCTGGGCCTCGACTTTAAGCAGCGCCGGTTGGCCGCGCAGGCGGCCCTTGAGGTCGAGCTGGGCGTCCAGGGTCAGCTGCTCGCCCTTCATCTCGCCTTTGCTGCGCAGCGGGCCCGCCAGGGTACCGGGCAGCTCGGCGAGCCAGTAGGCCGGGTCGAGTGCCGACAGTTGCAGGTCGACATCCCAGGCCAGGGTGTCGGCGAAACGCACGGCCACGCTGCCGGCCGCCTTGCCCTGCCCGGCAACCAGGGCCAGTTGCGGCAGGCGTACCTGGCTCAGGTCGCCATCGAACGGGCTGGCCACGCTGAAGGCACCGGCCGGGCCATCGAGGTCGCCATTGAAGGTGCCCTGGTAGTTGCCATCGCGGTACTGCACCTGGGCGTTGAAGCGTTTGAGGGTGACCTGGGGCGGTGTTTCCAGCGGATACAGGCGCAGCCAGGGGAAGTCCTGCCAGTCCAGCTGGGCGTCGGCCAACAGGCCGTTCTGCCAATCGGCGCTGGCCTGCAACTTGATGCGCTGGCTGTCGCTGGCCGTCAAATCCAGGGCCTGCAGTTGCGCGCCCTTGGCATCGACCTTGCCGGTCAGCGCCAAGGCGATCGGCGCCTGCCCGGCGGGCAGGCTGGCACTGCCGGACAATTGATAGCCCTTGAGCAGGTCGCCTTCGGCGTCGAGCTTGAGCTGGTTGAGTTGCAGCGTGTCGGGCAGCGATGCGCTTGGCTTGAACGCCTCGGAGCGGATCTGCAGCTTGGCCGGCAGGTGTTCGGCCAGTGCCTGCAGGTTGCCGGTGAGGTGCGCATCGAGGTAGCCGGTGCTGATGGCATCGAGGTCCAGGGTCTTTTGCAGCGCGCCCTTGGCGGTCAACGCCAGTTGCCAGGCCTGCCCTTCTACCTTGGGCAACTGCACCTGGCCCTGCAGTTGCACGGGCCAGTCACCTTCAGGCTGCAGGTCGCCCTGCAGGCTCACCTGCAAATCGTCGCGCTGCAGTTGCAGGCTGTCGATGCGCAGGCCGCTGGCCGTCCAGTGCGCCGCCAGGTGCAGGTCACCCAGCAGGTCGCTGCCATCCAGGCGCACCTGGCCGACCTTGACTTCACCCACCTCGATGGCCAGTGGCAGGCGCAACGTCGGCAGCTGCAACGGGCCGCTTGCGGCAGGCTGATCGCTCGGCGCAAAGGCCATGTCGATGCGTTCGGCGTGCAGCTGTTCGATGCACAACTTGGCCCGCAGCAGGCAGCCTGGCGACCAGTTCAACAGGGGCGCCTGCAGCTCGACGCGGGTGCCTGCATCGACCCAGCTCAACTGGCTGGCCTGCCAGGTACCGGCCAGGCGGCCCTTGAAGTCGCTGACCGCAAGGCCCGGCACCTTGCCCAGTACCCAGCGGCTGCCGCCTTCGGTGCCGAGCAACAGGCCCACACCCAGCAGCACCAGCAGCACACTGCCCAGCACGCCCAGCACAATGAATTTCAACACACGCATCACAGCTCAGGCCCCATGGAGAAGTGCAGGCGAATACCGCCGTCGTCATCGAGCGCCTTGGCCAGGTCCAGGCGCAGTGGCCCGACCGGCGAGACCCAGCGCACGCCGAAACCGACCCCGGTCTTGAGGCTGGGCAGCTCCAGGGTGTTGAACGAATTGCCCTGGTCGACGAAGGTCGCCACGCGCCACTTTTCGCTCAGCGAATACTGGTACTCGACACTGCCGGCCACCAGGTAGCGGCCACCGATGCGGTCGCCGTCGCTGTTCTTCGGCGACAGCGTCTGGTAGTCGTAGCCGCGCACGCTCTGGTCGCCACCGGCGAAGAAGCGCAGCGAGGGCGGGATGTTGTTCTTGTAGCCGTTAGTGGCACTGCCACCGAACTGCACACGGCCCAGGAATCGGTGGTTGTGGCCCAGGGTGGTGAGGCCCTTGAGCAGGACATTGCCGTGCAGCAGGTTGGTGTCGGAAACCAGCCCTTCCTTGGCCACCTGCGTGTCGAACTGCAGGCGATAGCCATTGTGCGGGTCGATGCGGTTGTCACTGCGCAGGTACGAAAAGCTCACGCCGGGCATCAGCAGGTTGCTCAGCCCCGAGTCGTCGCCCAGGCGATATTCTTCGCGCTGGTACTTCAGGGAAATGACCCGCTGCCAGCCGCTGGGCAACTTGCTGTGCCATTCCGGGCCGACGGTGAGCAGCTTGCTGAGGGTGTCGGTGCCGGCGATTTCTTCGTTCTGGTAGCCGCCGGCGAAGCGCAGCTTGTCGGTCAACGGCGGATCCAGCGGCACGTCGTACCACAGCCCGACGTTCTGCCGGGGTGCCGACAGCTCTGTTTCCCAGCCATAGCTGTGGCCCTGGGCATTGACCCAGTGGCGCGTCCAGTTGGCTTTGGCGCGCGGGCCGACGTCGGTCGAAAAGCCCAGGCCCAGGCCCATGGTCCGTGGCTTGCGGATGTCCAGGCGCACATCCACGGGGATTTGTTCGTCCACCGCGGCGGTGGGCGCGGCATCTACCCGCACACCTTCGAAATAGCCGCTGGACTGCAGGTCGTTGTTGAGTTCGGCGATCAGCTCCGAGTCATAGGGCGTGCCGGGCTTGAAGGAAACCATGCGTTGCAGCAGGTCCTGGTCCAGCGGTGAATCGCCGCTGAACTGGACCGCGCCCAGGCGATAGCGCGGGCCGCTCTGGTAGACCAGTTCGATGTCGGCCACGCCCGCTTGCGGGTCGACCGCAAGGCGCTGGCGGCTGAAACGCCCGCTGAAGAAGCCGTAACGTGATGCCTGGTTCTGGATCAGCCGCTTGGCGTCCTCGTACAGGCCATGGTTGAGCGGCTCGCCTGGGCGCAGGGCCTTGCTGTCGGGAACGCGAAAGGCCTTCATCTCGCTGGCCGGGCCTTCGATGCGCACGGTCACGTTGCGCAGGCGCACCGGCTCGCCCAGGTCGATGTGAATGATGAGCTTTGCGGGCTGGTCGGCCTTGGTCGGCGGCTTGACCTCGGTGTCGATCTGCGCCTGATAGTAGCCAAGTGCCTGCGCGGCCTTGCGCGCCTGCTCCTGTGCCCCGCGACTGAAGCGCAGCAGCGCTTCCTCATCGCGGTCTCCAAGGCTGCCGATATAGCCCTCGACATTGGCCTTGAGCGCCTTGTTGGCCGGTTTTACCTGCACCAGCAACTCGCTCTGGCCCCATGCTGCGAAACTGGCGGCCCAGATAACCAGGCCCCAGGTCAGTCTTCCTGAATACGTCATGCCGCGCATGCTACCAGAGCCAGCCGCTCAAGGGAGCCGTCTGGCGCGCATCAGGCAGAAGTGGGCATGGAAGGCAATGGGTTGGGGTGGAAGAACACCCGCTCGCGGATCGGCCCTACCGCCACCTCGCCAATTTCTTCGTAGCCCTGGCGCTCGTAGAAGGCCAGGTAATGCTCGTTGCCAGAATCCAGCACCACGCCTTGGGTGTTGGGGTCTTGCGCGCACCAGTCGTGCACAGCCTGTAGCAATTGCTCGCCGTAGTGGCCGCCGCGAAACTGCGGGTGCACGCCCAGCAGCGGCAACATGTGCACCTGGCCTGTGGGCAGGCAGCTGGCCAATGCCGCCTGGTAGTCCATGTAGCGGCGGGTACAGCGCTGGCCGGTGCCCAGCAGCATGCGCAGGCGCCAGGCCCAACTGTCGGCCACGCCCAGGCGCCGTTGCGGCGGCACGATCAGGGCCAGGGCGATCAGGCGGTCATCCAGCAGCAGGCCGATGGCGGGCAATTGCAGGTAGAAATGCTGGCGCACCCACTCGCGCACCATCACCCGCAAGCGCCGCTCGTAACCTGGGCGCTGGGCTTCGAAGATGTAGGCAAAGGTAGGTTCGTGGCGGTAGGCGTGGTACAGCAGCGAGCGGGCCTCGCGGCTGTAGCCATCGTCGAGCGTGCAGATGCGGGCCTGGGCGACTGTGGCTTCGGGCATTGCGGGATGTCCTCCTGGAATGGGCATACAGTGCCTTGGAGGTGCCCCACGGCGCTTCGTTCACCCCTGACAGCACGTTAGCAGCGCCTTGGCAAAGCCGCCATGCTGGTGATCGTGGCCGATGTCGGCTAGCATCCGGCCTTTTACCGGGATTGTCTTTCCATGAAGATC
>NZ_DJTF01000154.1:0-4268 GCF_002438125.1 Pseudomonas sp. UBA6315 | reverse complement strand
GAGGGTCATGCAGGGCTCCTGTCAGGAACAGATAGTCGGTCAGAACGGCAGTTGCAGCTCAGGGGCAACCCGCAGCAACTGGGCGCGGAAAACATCCTTGATACGTTGCAACTCGGCGTCGCTTTCGGCCTCGAAGCGCAGCACCAGCACCGGCGTGGTGTTGGAGGCGCGAACCAGGCCCCAGCCGTGGGCATAGTCGACCCGCACACCGTCGATGGTGGTCAGGTTGGCTTCGCCCCAGTCAGCGTCGCGTTGCAGTGCATCAATGATGCTGAATTTACCCTCGTCGGTCACATCAATATTGATTTCCGGCGTGGAAATATCGTTCGGGAACGCGGCAAACAGGCGCTCGGCGTCCTGCTCGGCCTTGCTCAGGATCTCCAGCAGGCGGGCGGCGCTGTAGATGCCGTCGTCGAAACCGTACCAGCGCTCCTTGATGAAGATGTGCCCGCTCATCTCGCCAGCCAGCAGCGAGCCGGTCTGCTTCATCTTCTTCTTGATCAACGAATGGCCGGTCTTCCACATCAGGGCGCGGCCACCGTGCTGTTCGATCAGCGGGGTCAGGCGGCGGGTGCATTTGACGTCGAAGATGATCTCGGCACCCGGATTGCGCGACAGCACGTCCTGGGCAAACAGCATCAGCAGGCGGTCGGGGTAGACGATGCTGCCGGTGTTGGTCACCACACCCACGCGGTCGCCGTCGCCATCGAAAGCCAGGCCGAGGTCGGCGCCGGTTTCCTTGACCTTGGCGATCAGGTCCTCGAGGTTTTCCGGCTTGCCCGGGTCCGGGTGGTGGTTGGGGAAGTTGCCATCCACCTCGCAGAACAGCGAAATCACCTCGCAGCCCAAGGCTTCGATCAGTTGCGGGGCGATAACGCCCGCCGCGCCGTTGCCGCAGTCCACCACGACCTTGAGCTTTTTCGCCAGCTTCACGTCGGCGACGATCTGCTGGTAGTAGCGCTCGAGGATCTCGACCTTCTGCACGCTGCCTTCGCCGCGCGTCAGGTCGTTGGTTTTCAGGCGGGTCAGCAGGGCCTGGATCTGCTCATTGGCCAGGGTGTCGCCGGCGATGACGATCTTGAAGCCGTTGTAGTCCGACGGGTTGTGGCTGCCGGTGAGCATCACCCCGGACTTGCCGGCCAGCACGTTGGCGGCGAAGTACAGCGCCGGGGTCGGCACCAGGCCGACGTCGCTGACCTGGCAACCGGCGTCGGCCAGGCCCTTGATCAGTTGCTCGACCAGCATCGGGCCGGACAGGCGACCGTCACGGCCTACCGAAATCTGCGGCTCGCCCTGGGCGAGGGTCTGGGCGCCGATGGCGCGGCCGATCCAGTAGGCGGTTTCGGCGTGCAGGGTTTTGCCGACCACGCCGCGGATGTCATAGGCGCGGAAGATGCTGTCGGGCAATGCGGGGACCAGGTGGGCCATGTCGTTCATCTCTGGAAGCTCCATTAGTCAAAGGCTTTCTGGGCAGGCGCAAACTGAACGCTTGGACGGTGGTTTCGTCAGAGAGTTCGCCATCCTTGGCCTGAACGGTAGTCAGTCGGCTCAGTGGCTGCCGGAGTGGCCAAAGCCACCGGTGCCGCGCTGGCTCTCGTCGAACTGCTCGACGATGTCGAAGTGCGCTTGTACCACAGGTACCAGCACAAGCTGTGCGATGCGCTCGCCGACGGCGATGGTGAACGGCGTGTTGCCGCGGTTCCAGCACGACACCATCAGCTCGCCCTGGTAGTCCGAGTCGATCAGGCCGACCAGGTTGCCCAGCACGATGCCGTGCTTATGGCCCAGGCCCGAGCGCGGCAGGATCATGGCTGCCAGGCCCGGGTCGCCGATGTAGATCGACAGGCCGGTGGGGATCAGCAGGGTCTGGCCGGGCTCGAGGACAGTGTCCTCCTTGAGCAGGGCGCGCAGGTCCAGGCCGGCGGAGCCGGGGGTGGCGTACTGCGGCAGGGGAAATTCGGTACCCAGGCGAGGGTCGAGGATCTTGGCTTGAAGAGCGTGCATGTAACTTATTGAACCTGATTGAGCCGTTCGGCGATGAAGGCGACCAGTTGCCGGGCGATCTTGCCCTTGCTGGTCTGCGCGAAGAGGGTCTGGTGCTGCTGGCGGTCGATCACGGTCAGGGCATTTTCCTCGCTGTTGAAGCCGATGCTGGGGTTGGCCACATCATTGGCGACGATCAGGTCGAGGTTCTTGTCCTTGAGCTTGCGCGTGGCGTAATCGAGCAAGTGTTCGGTCTCGGCGGCGAAGCCGACGCTGAACGGGCGGTCGTCACGGCCAGCGATGGTCGCAAGGATATCGGGATTACGCACCATCTGCAGCAGCATGCCGTCGCCGGTCGTAGGATCCTTCTTCAGCTTTTGCGTGGCGACGACTTCCGGGCGGTAGTCCGCGACCGCTGCCGAGGCGATGAACAGGTCGCATGGCATGGCCGCTTCGCAGGCCGCGAGCATGTCCCGTGCGCTGACCACGTCGATCCGCGTGACCCGGTCGGGGGTCGGCAGGTGCACCGGGCCGGTGACCAGGGTCACCCGAGCCCCGGCCTCGGCGGCCGCTTCGGCCAGGGCAAAGCCCATCTTCCCGGAACTATGATTGGTGATGTAGCGCACCGGGTCGATGTTTTCCTGGGTCGGGCCGGCGGTGATCAGCACGTGCTTGCCGGTCAGCGCCTGGCGCTGGAAGCTCTCGGCGGCGCACCAGGCCAGGTCGGCGGCCTCGAGCATGCGGCCCAGGCCCACGTCGCCGCAGGCCTGGCTGCCGGAGGCCGGGCCGAACACCTGGATGCCGCGGCTCTTGAGCAGTTCCAGGTTGGCCTGGGTGGCCGGGTCGCGCCACATGGCCTGGTTCATGGCCGGGGCCACGGCCACGGTGGCGTCGGTGGCCAGCACCAGGGTGGTCAGCAGGTCGTCGGCCATGCCTTGGGCCATGCGCGCCATGAGGTCGGCGGTGGCGGGGGCGATGAGCACCAGGTCGGCCCACTTGGCCAGTTCGATATGGCCCATGGCCGCTTCGGCGGCAGGGTCGAGCAGATCCATGTGCACCGGGTGGCCGGACAGCGCCTGCAGGGTCAGCGGGGTGATGAACTCGGCACCCCCGCGGGTCATGACGACGCGCACTTGCGCGCCGTGCTCCAGGAGTCGGCGGATCAGCTCGGCGCTCTTGTAGGCGGCAATGCCGCCCCCTACGCCGAGAACGATGCGCTTGCGATACAGCCGCTGCATAGGCTTGCCTTTTTCCAGTGAGAGCGGGCGGCGACGAAAAAACTGCCTGCGGCAGAACGTCGCATGTACGAGGCGAAATAGATTAACACAGGGCCGAAACCTGCCGTAGTGGGGCCAAAGGAGCAAGGATGAATATCAGGGAATGGCCGGCGGATGAGCGGCCTCGGGAGAAGTTGCTGGTGCGCGGGGCGGCGGTGTTGTCGGATGCCGAACTGCTCGCCGTGCTGTTGGGGTCGGGCGTTGCCGGGCGAAACGTGCTGGACCTGGCGCGCGGGCTGCTGGTGCGCTTTGGCGGGCTCAGGCAGTTTCTCGAGGCCGATCGCCAAGCCCTTTTGCGCGAGCCGGGCCTGGGGCCGGTGAAGTGCGCTCAGCTGCAGGCGCTGCTTGAGATCGGCCGGCGCTATCTGGACGAAAGCATCGAGCGCACACCCGCCATGGAAAGCCCGGCGGCGGTGCGGCGTTACCTCAAGGCCATGTTACGTCATGAGGTCAGCGAGGTGTTCGGCTGCCTGTTTCTGGACAGCAAGCACCGGCCGCTGGCGTTCGAAATTCTGTTCAGGGGCACCATCGACCGGGCCAGCATCTACCCGCGCGAAGTGGTGCGCCGTGCGCTGATGCATAACGCGGCGGCGTTGATCCTGTGCCACAACCACCCTTCGGGTAACAGCGAGCCGAGCCAGGATGACGTGCACATGACGCTGTCGTTGAAGCGGGGGCTGGGGTTGATCGATGTGCGGGTGCTTGACCACATCATCATCGGGGATGGCGAGCCGCTGTCGATGGTGGAGCAGGGCTGGATCATCACTTAGTGGTGTACCTGTGCCGGCCTCTTCGCGGGGCAAGCCCGCTCCCACAGGCACCCCACTGTGCTCAAGGGCGGTGGGGTGCCTGTGGGAGCGGGCTTGCCCGCGAAGAGGTCGGAGCAGGTTTAACGGGTCGCCGAAACCTTGCTGAAATCCAACCGCCCGAACGGGCTCACCTGATACCCCTCGACCCCCTGGCGCAGCAAGGTCGCCGCCGTCGGGTGCGCCAGCGGCACCCACAGCG
>NZ_DJTF01000130.1:10684-50071 GCF_002438125.1 Pseudomonas sp. UBA6315 | reverse complement strand
TTTTCCATCAGCGCCAACACATTGTGTTTTCGTGGGTATTCTCAGACCCTCGCTGCTTGATCCATGTACTTACTTCTTCGATGGCTGCCCGCAATGCGGTTTGGTTCATATGAAGCAGCTCTAGGGCGTCGGCTGTAGCAGCGGCCTTATCATCCATGCTGGACACTCTTTAAAGGGCAGATACCGCAGCGTAGAGCCTAACACCGCCTTGTTCCAGAGGTTTTGATTCTAGCCCCTCTACTCTTGGGGGGCTTGTCCGGTCTTCTCCAGCGCCTCTTTCTTGTCCATCCAGGGTTGGTAATCCGCCTCAGTGAGATCAGGGCCGTTGGGCATGTGGGATTGCTCAATCTTCTCATCGAGGATTGTGTATTCCTCCCTGAACGATTCGTGTGCGGCCTCCAGTGCGTTCAACTGCCGAACCTTCTGTACAGTCGTAGTACTGCACTTCAACAGCTCGGCCACCTTCCGTATGCTCTTTCCGTCTGCCAGCAGTTCACTAACCCTCTTGTGCAGGTCAAGGTTAGCTGGACGGCCTTTGTATGCACCGTCTGCTTTAGCTGTGGCGATGCCTTGGGCCTGACGACGGCGACGGTCTTCGTAATCTTTACGGGCTACTACAGCGAGTATGTCGAGCAACATGCCGTTCACAGCTGCGATCATCCCCTTGGTAAAGTCGTCCACTCCCTCGGTGGGTTTCAAGGCTGCGTGACTGGTGCTCAGGTCCAGCGACACTACAGTCACCTTCTTAGCTGCAATATTCGCTTTCAGCAGCGCCCAATCGTCCTGGCTGAGCCGGGAAAGCCGATCTACTCCTTCGATCAACAGCACGTCACCTTCGTGGCTGTCATCGAGCAGGCGAAACAGCTGGGGACGTTCGAGTTTGGCGCCACTAGCATTCTCGATGTAGAAAGCTGCGATCTTATGCCCTCGCTCACCAGCGAAGTCGATTAACGATTGCTTTGCCCGTGTTGCGTCCTGCTCAGAGGTGGAAGCTCGAAGGTAAGCACGGATGAACATGATAGGCCGCTCTGTGTCAGTTTGGGTGTGTCAAATATTACTGTGTCACATAGAGTCCGTAAAGCCATTTAATGACACGATTTGAGGCGGCTTTAAACAGGATTTTGCCCCGTTTGCTTGTGGTGACTGAGGCACACCCGTAATGACACACCCCCAACCATCAGGCAAACATACGTATAAGCATCTTGACGGCAATGATGCTCAGCCCCACTACAGCGAACACGCTGGTGACGACGACGATGATTAAGAGGCGTTCATTGTTCATAGCGTTTCTAAGGAAGTATGTGGCGAGAAGCGGGCCGCTCTGCACCTTACCCCGTTCCCCAGGGTATGGGTGGGCAGAATTACCCGCAGATGGGCATCAGGGCCTGTTCCGCAGGTAAATGTAGAGCGCTATGGCATCCACGATCATGACGACCGCGACAATGATGCACATGGACCAGTGATTTACCGGCAGCATCCCCCATTTCCCCCACAAACTGGCCTCTTGATGGTTGAGAGCAATGTTCGTTCCATCCGTTGCACCAAGGGGCAGGTCTGCGATTGTCGCCTGGACAGCCTTGTGACTAGGAACCGTAGCCTGACCGGCTGGCTATACTTTGAACCACGGTCGAGCTGGCCGAGTAGCGAATGATCCGCACCTGAGCGGAATTTAGGAAATGTGAGTGCTGATCACCAGGGTGCATGATCGCGATGAGATTTCAGATCGACTACTCGCTGAAAGGCGAATCAAGGGTGTGGTACTGCGAAGCACCAAGAAATGAGCTATCGCTGGACGATGCTTTGAAGGCTTTGATCCAGCTTCACACGCCGCTGATGACGCAGCTTTTGCACCCGGACTCTATGCGATCAACCGACGATGAGCGTAAGCAGGTGGTACAGGATTTGGGGATATCAGATGTCAGAGTTCAAGCACTTCATCTTTAATCGCCTTCATCGAGCCTGTGGACTCTTACACTCCGTCGATGGCACGTTGCTCGACTGGGGTGCTAGCTGAACGATCTACGGCTGCGGCTGTTGAAATTAGCTTCGAAAGGGCGATCTGCTTAACCTCGTTTGTACCAATCCCAGCATTCATAGGGCTTAGTGGTGTGCCTGCTCACCTGGCGGAGATATGTAGGGCTGCTTGCCAATTAGAATACGATTAGTTAACGCGTCGGTGTATAGGGGCGGGGGCTTAACTCACATCCCTTCGAACAGAGCAGCGATGCTCACGCCCAGAGCATCCGCCAGCACCTTGATGGCGTTGATGGACGGGTTAGCGCCACCGGTCTCGATGCGAGACATGTACGTCCTGGCGAAGCCGCAACGATCAGCAAACGCTTCCTGGCTCATGCCCATAGCCGTACGCAGCTCCCTGACGCGGGTGCCGAACTGGTGCTGAAGCGCTGGTGATGGTGGTGGTGCAGGCATTCCCCCATGATCAGCGGATGTGATCTAATCGGACACACACTAATCGTGACATGCCCCTAAGGAGCTACTGTCCTAGGGGGCTCAAAGGATCCCATCGATGACCGAGCTAGCTTCAAACTCCCTTGACTCTCAAGGCGCGGTGTACTTCAAGCCTGAGGCCATGACGCACATGCTAAGGCTGGTGCTTTCCGACCGCTCTTGTGGTGCAGTCATGCTTGCCCTGTGGTCGAAGGTAGGTGAGGGAGGAACAGTACGGGTTACACAGGCAGCCATCGCCCATGAGTGCGACATAACCCTACGCAGGCTATCCAAGGAGCTGACGTACCTTGTGGATGGCAGCTGGATTGAATTGGTAGATGTAAGTATCGAGCCGGGCGGTCCACTCGTATGCACCATCAACCCATCCGTTCTTCAGGTGATGAGTCACGAACAACGGGCTTAAGTGTGAACTTGTGATGTGATCTTAGTGGGCATTCTCGACAAGGTTTTGGAGGATGACCAGCTTGCATAAAAAAGCTGCACTTCAGTGCAAAGGACAGCATCCAGCAGGGGTCTTCATATGAGATTATCTGAGGCGGTAGGTACAGTGGTAATTGTGTGACGCTTCGTCACGATTCAAAGGCTTCTACGTACTCTCATTAGTTGTGGTGGGTGGTGGCACCCCACACCCCTCTGCACGATTGCTTTTCCTGTAATGCCTACGGCATGGTAATTGTAGAAGCGGGGGGCAGAGGCGGAAGCCCCCCATACTGCTTGGGCTGAACTGTAATTTAGATATAACGTTCCGTTGCATAGGTTATGCTGCACTGATGCCTGTAGAGTTATAAGCAAGATCAATGGCGGGGAAGGGGTGTCCCCTTTGCTCCCTCCTGCTCAATAGAACCATTATCCCGTGCCTCAGGTACAGGCTATCGACCTGTGGTGTACACGCCAGATTGTAATCTCAATCTGGATATGAACTTTATAGTATTAATATAAAAAGACATGGTGGAAGCGTCACTTGCGTCACGAGTGCTCCGGACCCCGCGCCACTAGGGGCCTACAGGTGTGACAGTTTATTTTTATAAACGTCACGGAGCCGTCACGGGCGTCACTAGCGATAGGCTTTTTGCAGCTCGCTAGGGGTAGATTTTTCGGACAGGCCCGTAGACAACCCGTTCGGCGTAATCCACCAGCGGCTACAGTTTGTACGCTTCGATTTGCATCCCAGTTTAGTCAGTTCTGTGGTGATAGCTGCCCGAGACACATCAGTACCTGTTTTGTTCTTGTAGCTGCTTTCAATATCGGTTGCCTTGAGTATTTGCATACCATGGATATATTCGGCGACGAACTCGGCAAGCTCTTCCCGAGGACTGAATCCAATCATTTTCCGTTTGCTGTCAGTCATCGGTGGTTCACCCCACGGGTGGAAGTCAGATAGGTCAACAGTTTCAAGCAAGTCTCGAACAATCTGCATCCCGCCTTGCTCCAGCAACCAGGGTTTGAGCTTCGTGTTAATGAATAGCATTGTTTCTTCCAGCGATTTCTTGTGCTTGATATAGGCAGGAACCCAGAATCGGCGATCTTCGCGCTCCAGCGGCAAAGGTAGAATGTCGTTACTCGACATAATGAAGTTTAGAAAATTATCAACGGTAGTGTCAGGAATGTGCTTTCGACGCAAAGTGATAGTCTTGTTGCCCTGGATCGACTTAAGAGCGTTCACCGTTGACTCAGGGTTCTTATAAACTTCGTCAATCAGTACAAGCGTCTTGCCCACCAAGGCGTCGTTGAAAGTACCTACTACGTCGCCCAGTGCTACCGTCCCTACGCTCGATTTTCCAAGCAGGCCAGGCAATAGGGTTTCGGCTAGAAATCCTTTGCCCACACCGTGTTCGGAGCGTAGCAATACTGTGGCGTTGATACGTTTGGCAGGGTAACGAACGGAGTGAGCCAGCCAGTTCCTGAAATACAGGCGTTCTTCCTGCACGGGGAAGAGCCTCTGTAGAAACTCAATGAACAGTGCTGCGTCGCTTGTAGTTACGGATTTACCACTTGGGCAAATCTCCGGACCAGTCCATAGGTTGAGCAGTCTGTTATCACCGTTCACCATGATTCGACGATAATCACCGGGGCGAAAGTCTTCAGCAAAAACAATTGGGAGCTTATATAGCAGGCTTTCGCCCGTAGTTTCTCCTCTACCACCCGCATCCTTATATGCTTGTAGCAGCATCATCGGGTTACCTTGCGGGGCTACCCCCATATTGCGTAAATCGCGAAAACGAGGGCGACTATCTGTAGTGGGAACAATTACGAAGCGGTCTTGGACTGCTCGAAGGGCAGTGGTGTTGGAGTTGAGTAGTAGCGGTACTGCAGTTGCAGGCATCTTCTATCCTTATTTTAAGTTGTATGTGAAAATTGGGGCTTGCAGCTTTGCAAGTGAATAATTATTAAGCGAGCAATGTAGGCGGGCGCTGTGGGTTGCTCGGCGGATTTGGCGAATAATGAGATAGCTGATTTATTGGGTGTGGTATTTTGTTTCATAACTTAAGTTAACCTTTTTTGAGGCAGGGCTCACGTGATTAGTATGTAGGCCTATATTGTCGGGATGCAGGTTTTGTGTTTTTGTATTGGAATGGGTTTGTTTTGGCGGCCCTAATCCATGATGTTTTATTTTGCTGCATTGGTTAGTAGTGTGGGTTGCTGGCTTTTTAGGAGTTAATGTTAATGTTCGCCGGTGTGAAGAATCTATAGTATTTCGAGGTTGGCATTAACTAGTTGTCTGCTTCTCATGCTCGGGTTATGAAATTTGTGTGGTCTTATTTCTTTGCTATCGTCGCTGTGTGTGGCGTCATCCTAGCGTGGCTGGAGTCAAATGCAATAACTTTTTGGATAAACTTTTTGCTAGTTGGGTGGTATGTGTGGTATTTGCTGGTTTACCACCTTGCTGTCATTTTGTTAATTATGGGATTTAAATGGTTTGGGTTTATTCAATACGTGCTAATTGCGAAGGTGTTAATTTAATGGAGTCTCATTAGTAGGTGTTTATGAGGCGGGATGAGTGGTGATACGCCACGGCCAAGGAGGGGCGGCACAACGTCGAATTAAAGATGAAGGTGTTTCAAGACGTCAGCCATAGCCTGCATGGGGCTGCGACTGCCGTAGATGCTGAATGTGACGGCCCCATCCTCGTGGCCAGCGATACGCTTGATCAGTGAGCCCTGCACCCCAGCGTCACGTAGGTCATCGATCAATGCGTGACGGAAACTATGAAGGGTCTTACGCGAGTCAGTGATGCCCATCTTCGTCTTGTAGCGACCAAACCACTTCGATGGAGCATGGCCGAGCTTGTCCCGCATCGCTTCCAGCTCTGGGAACAACCGATCAGCGCCAGTAGCTTTGACTGATTCAACATGCTGAAGCAGACCCAGGTCCAACAGGGCAGGGTGCAGAGGGAGTATGCGACGACTGCTGCTGGCTTTGTGCCCTAGCTGCTACCTGCATGGGTGGGCGCTCAAAGGTGTCACAAGTGCTGTCACAACCCCTGTCACAAGTCGTTGCCACGGCACCCTCGGCCTAGGTAGGATGAGGCACCCTTACTCCTTGTCGATCTGGGTTACGCAAACCGCATCTCGCGGGTTTCGCCCATCAGCAACGGCGCATTCGCCTCCGTCACCCCACGGATGTAATCCCACAACAGGGTGATCCGCTTGAGCTTGCGCAAATCCTCCCGGCAGTACATCCAGAACTGCCGCGTCACCTCGATCTCCTCCGGCAACACCGTCACCAGCCGCGGATCCTGCGCTGCCAAAAAGCACGGCAAGATCGCCAACCCGCGCCCCTGCAACGCCGCCGTGTACTGGGCGATCACACTGGTGCTGCGCAGGTGCGCGCTAGCATTGGGGATCAGGTTGGCCAAATACAGCAGCTCCGAGCTGAACGCCAGGTCGTCCACATAGCTGATGAACGGGTGGCCCACCAGGTCGCTGACCTGGCGGATCGGCGCATGGCTGTCCAGGTAGTCCTGTGTGGCATACAGCCGCAACCGATAGTCGCACAGCTTGCAGCACACATAGGGCCCATGTTCCGGGCGCTCCAGGGCGATGACGATATCCGCCTCGCGCTTTGAAAGGCTGATGAAGTGCGGCAGCGGCAGGATGTCCACCGAAATCGCCGGGTAGGCGTCGACGAAATGGCTCAGTTGAGGGGTGACGAAGAAGCTGCCGAAGCCCTCGGTGCAGCCCATGCGCACATGCCCCGACAGCGCCACGCCTGAGCCCGACACCTGTTCGCAGGCCATGTGCAGGGTGCTTTCGATCGACTCGGCATAGCCCAGCAGGCGCTGCCCCTCGGCGGTCAGCACGAAACCGTTGGTGCGGGACTTTTCGAACAGCAATGTGCCCAGCGCACCCTCCAGCGAGGTGATGCGCCGCGACACCGTGGTGTAGTCGACGCTCAGCCGTTTGGCGGCGCTGCTGGCCTTGCGGGTGCGCGCCACTTCGAGGAAGAACTTCAGGTCGTCCCAGTTCAGCGCACTGAGGGAGGTCAGGTCTTTTTGCATGTTGATCCGGTTTTTTTGTGCGTTCTTGTTGGATGTTTGCACATCTATACTCGAAAAAAGCCCCACGACGCCACCTCGCGTTTGCCCGGCGCTGGCGATCTCGTCCTGACAATAATTCCAAGGAGAACCCAGATGAACGCACCACAATCCCCGGCCAAGACTCAGGTCGAGCAGGTCAAACTGCTGATCGACGGCCAGTGGGTCGAATCGAAAACCACCGAGTGGCGCGACATCGTCAACCCGGCCACCCAGCAAGTGCTGGCGCGGGTGCCGTTTGCCACCGTCGAAGAGGTGGATGCCGCCGTGGCTGCCGCCGAGCGCGCCTTCAAGACCTGGCGCGACACCCCGATCGGCGCGCGCATGCGCATCATGCTCAAGCTGCAGGCGCTGATCCGCGAACACACCAAGCGCATCGCCCAGACCCTCAGCGCCGAGCAGGGCAAGACCCTGGCCGATGCCGAAGGTGACATCTTCCGCGGCCTGGAAGTGGTCGAGCACGCGGCCTCCATCGGCACCCTGCAGATGGGCGAGTTCGCCGAGAACGTCGCCGGTGGCGTGGACACCTACACCCTGCGCCAGCCGATCGGCGTGTGCGCCGGCATCACCCCCTTCAACTTCCCGGCGATGATCCCGCTGTGGATGTTCCCGATGGCGATCGTCTGCGGTAACACCTTCGTGCTCAAGCCGTCCGAACAGGACCCGCTGTCGACCATGATGCTGGTCGAGCTGGCGCTGGAAGCCGGCGTGCCGGCCGGTGTGCTCAACGTGGTGCACGGCGGCAAGCAGGTGGTGGACGCGATCTGCACCCACAAGGACATCAAGGCGATTTCCTTCGTCGGCTCCACCGAAGTCGGCACCCACGTGTACAACCTGGGCAGCCAGCACGGCAAGCGCGTGCAATCGATGATGGGCGCCAAGAACCACGCTGTGGTGCTGCCCGATGCCAACCGCACGCAAACCATCAACGCCCTGGTCGGCGCCGCCTTCGGGGCTGCCGGCCAGCGCTGCATGGCCACCTCGGTGGCGGTGCTGGTGGGCAAGGCGCGCGAATGGCTGCCGGACATCAAGGCGGCAGCCAGCAAGCTCAAGGTCAATGCCGGTAGCGAGCCGGGCACCGACGTTGGCCCGGTGGTTTCCAAGCGGGCCAAGGAGCGCGTGCTGGGCCTGATCGAAAGCGGCATCAAGGAAGGCGCCAAGCTCGAACTCGATGGCCGTGACGTGAA
Source organism: Pseudomonas sp. UBA6315 (assembly GCF_002438125.1). Taxonomy (NCBI): domain Bacteria; kingdom Pseudomonadati; phylum Pseudomonadota; class Gammaproteobacteria; order Pseudomonadales; family Pseudomonadaceae; genus Pseudomonas; species Pseudomonas sp. UBA6315. Next base: position 41,881 of record NZ_DJTF01000130.1, on the reverse strand, counting down.
GGTGCCGGGCTACGAGCAGGGCAACTTCGTCGGCCCGACCCTGTTCTCCGGGGTCAAGACCGATATGCAGGTGTACACCCAGGAAATCTTCGGCCCAGTGCTGGTGACCCTGGAAGTCGACACCCTCGACGAGGCCATCGCCCTGGTCAATGCCAACCCATTCGGCAACGGCACCGGCCTGTTCACGCAAAGCGGCGCGGCGGCGCGCAAGTTCCAGAGCGAAATCGACATCGGCCAGGTCGGCATCAACATCCCGATTCCAGTCCCGGTGCCGTTCTTCAGCTTCACTGGTTCGCGCGGCTCCAAGCTTGGCGACCTCGGCCCATACGGCAAGCAAGTGGTGCAGTTCTACACTCAGACCAAGACCGTCACCGCCCGCTGGTTCGATGACGACAGCGTCAACGACGGTGTGAACACCACCATCAGCCTGCGCTAAGGAGTAGTTTGCCATGCGTATCGCATTCATCGGCCTGGGCAACATGGGCGCGCCCATGGCCCGCAACCTGATCAAGGCCGGGCACCAGTTGCACCTGTTCGACCTGAACAAGACCGTGCTGGCCGAGCTCGCCGAACTGGGCGGGCAGGTCAGCGCCTCGCCCAAGGAAGCGGCGGCCAGCGGCGAGCTGGTCATCACCATGCTGCCGGCTGCGGCCCATGTGCGCAGCGTCTACCTCAACGACGACGGTGTGCTGGCCGGCGTGCGCCCCGGCACACCTACCGTGGACTGCAGCACCATCGACCCGCAGACCGCCCGGGAAGTGTCCAAGGCCGCCGCGGCCAAGGGCGTGGACATGGGTGATGCGCCGGTCTCCGGCGGCACCGGTGGCGCGGCGGCGGGCACCCTGACCTTCATGGTCGGTGCCAGCGCCGAGCTGTTCGCCACACTCAAGCCGGTGCTGGAGCAGATGGGCCGCAACATCGTGCATTGCGGCGAGATCGGCACCGGCCAGATCGCCAAGATCTGCAACAACCTGCTGCTGGGCATCTCGATGATCGGCGTCTCCGAGGCGATGGCCCTGGGCAATGCGCTGGGCATCGACACCAAGGTGCTGGCCGGCATCATCAACAGCTCGACCGGCCGTTGCTGGAGTTCCGACACCTACAACCCGTGGCCGGGCATCATCGACACGGCGCCGGCATCGCGCGGTTATACCGGCGGCTTTGGCGCCGAACTGATGCTCAAGGACCTGGGCCTGGCCACCGAGGCCGCACGCCAGGCGCACCAGCCGGTGATCCTCGGCGCCGTGGCCCAGCAGCTGTACCAGGCCATGAGCCTGCGTGGTGAAGGTGGCAAGGACTTCTCGGCGATCGTCGAGGGGTACCGCAAGAAAGACTGACGAGCGAGGGGCTTCATCGCGGGCCGGGCGGCTTTCCCTCTGTAACTGCGCACCAGAGGGAAGGGCGCCTGACCTGCGATTTTTTTTGTCTGGGCGGCCCTATCGCCGGCAAGCCGGCTCCCACATGGGCAGCGTTGGTCCCTGTGAGAGCCGGCTTGCCGGCGATAAGGCCAGATGGTCAGGCGAAGACGAAATACTTGCGCACGGTCTCGACCACTTCCCAGGTGCCCTTCATCCCCGGTTCGATCACGAACACATCACCCGCCTTCAAATGCTTCGGCGCCTCGCCTTGCGGGGTGATGATGCAGTAGCCCTCGAGGAAGTGGCAGAACTCCCACTTCTCGTAGTTGACTTCGAACTTGCCGGGCGTGCAGATCCAGGTGCCCATGATCTTGCTGCCGTCGGCCGACAGGTAGGCATTGAGGTTGACGGTGTGCGGGTCGCCGCCGATGCGCTTCCACTTGGTCGCGTCCACGACCGGCGTGGGGCAGGTTTCGCGCATAACGGTGATGAAATCGGACATGGCACAACTCCTGGTGACTGGCTGAATGACGGGTCACCATAGGGCCATTGGCTACGCCGCAGTTGCCTGGGCTCGACCTTTAGCTGTCTGGCCGCGCTATGTCTCGGTTTCCTACAAGGCTTTAGGCTTGAGCCTACCTATCTAGCCTATCCCTCCGCTGGTCGCCTAATGTATGCATAGTGTGTACTGCGCTTTGTTCAGGCCTATTCGGTGTGTATTATACACATCGACTGCTGAAGGAAGAGTGGATGCGCAGTCGTGAAGTCATACAGCTCATAGAGGCAGATGGATGGTATGAGGTCGAGGTAAAGGGAAGCCATCATCAGTTCAGGCACCCATTCAAAAGGGGGAGGGTGACCGTTCCTCATCCCAAGAGCGACCTGCCAAAGGGCACCGTGCATAGCATCCTGAAACAAGCTGGCTTGAAGTAGCACAATGGATTCAACCGCTCGCACATTAGTGGAGACGCACAATGAAATTCCCGGTCGTACTGCACAAAGACGCCGACTCCGATTACGGAGTGACCGTTCCCGATGTTCCTGGCTGCTTTTCCGCCGGGGAGAGTGTCGCCCAAGCATTGGAGAATGTTCAGGAGGCGCTGGCGCTGCATTTTGAAGGGTTGGTGGCTGATAACGAGGCACTGCCGCAAGCGCAGGAAGTTGACGTTCACGTGGCCAATCCCGATTACGCGGGCGGTGTCTGGGCTGTCGTGGATTTCGATGTGACCCCGTATCTGGGCAAGGCCGTGCGCTTCAATGCGACATTGCCGGAAAACCTGTTGCAGCGAATCGATGAGAAAGTTAAGCGTGACGCTCGGTATGCCTCCCGATCCGGCTTCCTGGCCACGGCCGCGTTGCGCGAGCTGGCGCTCGCGCACTGAACGTGGCGCCTGGTCCTCAAACCCTGACTAAGCGCTCGACCAACCCCGCTGCATACCCCGGCAACCCGGCAAAATCCCGCGCGCACAACAACAGCCGCCGGTTGGCCCACGCTTCTGCAAGCGCCACCCAATGCAGCCCCAGCACGCCCTGCCAACGCTTCACCGATGCCATCGGCACGATGCCGACCCCGGCCCCACCTGCCACCATGCGGATCACCCCGTCGAACCCTTCGGCCCGCACCCGCACCTGCATCCGCCGCCCTTCGCGCAGGGCCTGTTCCTCCAGGTACAGCGCCAGGGCACTGTTCGCGCCCAGCCCGACATGGCCATGGGCGAGGCTGTCGATGAAGCTTGGCGCGGGCTGCGCGGCGAGGGGGTGATCGAGCGGGGTGACCAGCACCAGCGGGTCGTCGCGAAATGGCAGGGTCTGCAAGTGCGTGCTGGGCGCGGCCGTGGAGATGACGCCCAGGTCGGCCATGCCCTGGGTGATCGACTGCACGATGCGAAGGCTCGGCAGCTCCTGCACATCGACGCTCACCCCGGGGTTGTCGGCAAGGTAGCTGGCCAGCAGCTCCGGCAGGTATTCGGTCAACGCCGCCGTGTTGCACAGCAGCCGCACCTGGCCTTGCTGGCCCTGGGCGTACTGGGCCAGGTCGAACTGCAGGCGTTCGACCTGCTGGCCGATCTGCCGTGCATGCTGCAGCAGCGCCTGGCCTGCGGGGGTTGGCTGCACGCCGCGGCGGTTGCGTTCGAGCAGCGCGGTACCCAGCGAGGCTTCCATGGCGCGGATGCGCGCGCTGGCTGCGGGCAGCGAAAGATGGCTGCGGCGTGCGCCGGCAGTGATGTTGCCGCATTCCAGGGTGTGCTGGAACAGCGCAAGGTCAATCAGGTCGAAGTACATCAGCCTCTGTCCTGGCAAGAGTCTGGCTGAGTATATGGCAGATTTTCAGCCCGCTCGGCGCAGGCCATGATGGCGGCCATGAATACCTTGATCGCTTTCTACCAGAACATAGGCCCGGCACTCACTGTGCTGGTCATCGTCACCTTCCTGCTGGCCGGCGCGGTCAAAGGAGTGATCGGCCTAGGCCTGCCGACCATCGCCATGGGCCTGCTCGGGCTGGCTATGTCACCGGCACAGGCTGCGGCACTGCTGATCGTGCCTTCGACCCTCACCAACCTTTGGCAACTGGCAGCCGGTGGGCACCTGCCGGCGTTGTTGCGGCGGCTGGGGCCGATGCTGGTGATGATCTTCGTCGGCACGCTGGCCGGCAGTACCTGGCTGGGTATCGACAGTGGGCCGTGGGCCGCGCACGCACTGGGCGGCGCCTTGGTGATCTACGCGCTGTACGGGCTGCTTGGCCCACAACTGCGGGTGGCCGCGCATCGGGAAGGCTGGCTCGGGCCGCTGTGCGGCTTGCTGACTGGTGTGGTCACTGCGGCCACTGGCGTGTTCGTGATACCGGCCGTGCCTTACCTGCAGAGCCTGGGCCTGAACCGCGATGCGTTGATCCAGGCGCTGGGCCTGGCGTTCACCGTGTCCACCCTGGCGCTGGCCTGCGGCCTGGCCGGGCAGGATGCCCTGGGCGGCCAGGCGTTGGGGGCTTCATTGCTGATGCTGGCGCCGGCACTGCTGGGCATGCTGGCCGGCCAGTGGTTGCGCCAGCGCATCAGTGCGGCGCTGTTCAAACGCTGCTTCTTCATCGGCCTGGCCGTGCTGGGCGGCCACCTGATGGTCAACGGCTAGCGGAGGAGGCGCTGAGCATCTCGATCATCTGGATGTCGAAATCGCGCTCCAGGTAGTCCATGCGCTTTTCGAAGAACGCGGCCATGTGCGGCAGCGCCGAGTGCACGTCCAGGGCGGCCTTGTCGGCCCACACCTCATAGAACACGAACAGGCTCGGGTCCTCTTTGTCGCGCAGCATGTGGTACTCGATGCAGCCGGGTTCCTGGCGGCTTGGCTCCACATAGGCGCGGAACAGGGTTTCGAAAGCTTCGGCCATTTCTGGGCGGGTCTTGGCCTTGAGGATGAAGGCGTGTTGCTCACTCATGGGTAACGACTCGTAGGGTGGAAGATGAATCGATTCTACGGCAAGAATGGATGATGCATTCGTGACTTCAGATCAATTGTATTTTGCCCCGCACCTGCTGTTTCCCGTGCCTACGAATGCCTAATCTGCCGGCCATTGATTCCTTGACGCGAGGTCAGCATGAAAAAGATTCTTCTGCTCAATGGCGGCAAACAGTTCGCCCACTCCGACGGCCGCCTCAACCAGACCCTGCACGACGCCGCGCTGGCGCACCTGGACCGTGCCGGTTTCGACGTGCAGCAAACCTTCATCGACGGTGGCTACGACGTGCAGGCCGAGGTGGAGAAATTCCTCTGGGCCGACGTGATCATCTATCAGATGCCCGGCTGGTGGATGGGCGCACCCTGGACCGTGAAGCAGTACATCGACGAGGTCTTCACCGCCGGCCACGGCAGCCTCTACGCCAACGATGGCCGCACCCGTTCCGATGCTTCGCAAAAATACGGCAGCGGTGGCCTGCTGCAAGGCAAGCAGTACATGTTGTCGCTGACCTGGAACGCGCCGCAGCAGGCATTCGACGACCCCAGCGACTTCTTCGAAGGCAAGGGCGTGGACGCGGTGTACTTCCCGTTCCACAAGGCCAACCAGTTCCTTGGCATGAGCGGCCTGCCGACCTTCCTCGCGGTGGATGTGATGAAGCGCCCGGACGTACCGGCAGCGTTGGCAGCCTATGAGGCGCACCTGGACAAGGTGTTCGGCCAGGCTGTTTGACTGGACTTGCTGCCAGCAAGCGGCTATCTATCAGCGCGAACAGCAGACACAGGCGGCCATGTGAAAACCCGATCCGAAGAACTCCAGGTATTCGTCGCCGTGATCGACTGCGGCTCGATCTCCGCGGCCGCCGAACAGATCGGCCAGACGCCCTCGGCGGTCAGCCGCACCCTGTCGCGCCTGGAGGCCAAGCTCGGTACCACCCTGGTAAACCGCACCACCCGGCGCATGGACCTGACCGAGGAAGGGCGCTTTTTCCTCGAGCGCTCGCGGCTGATCCTGGAGCAGATGGACGACATGGAGGAGCGCCTGTCGATGCACCGCCAGACCGCCTCCGGCCGCCTGCGCATCAATGCGGCCGCGCCCTTCATGCTGCATGCCATCCTGCCGTGGATCGGCGAGTTTCGCCGCCAGTACCCCGGTATCGAGCTGGAACTGAACACCGACGACCTGATCATCGACCTGTTGGAGCAGAGTACCGACGTGGCCATCCGCATCGGCGAGCTGGCCGACTCCAGCCTGCATGCCCGCGCGCTGGGCTGCAGCCCGGTGCAGGTGCTGGCCAGCCCGGCCTACCTGGAGCAGCACGGCACGCCCACGCGTGTCGAAGACCTCAGCCAGCACTGCCTGCTCGGCTTCAGCCAGCCCGAATCGCTCAACCACTGGCCACTGCGCCATGCCCAGGGCGACCGCTGGCCGATCCGCCCGGCGTTGCTGGCCTCCAGCGGCGAAACCCTGCGCCAGCTGGCGCTGGCCGGTGAGGGCATCGTCAGCCTGTCGCACTTCATGACCCACGAAGACATCCGCGCCGGGCGCCTGCAGGTGCTGCTCGACGAGGCCAACAACGGCTACCGCCAGCCGATCCACGCCGTGTACTACCGCAACACGCAACTGGCCCTGCGCATCCAGTGCTTCCTCGATTTCATCCAGCGCAAGCTGGCCATGTACGCTTGCTGAGTTGCCTGAACGCGACAGATCCTGCCCAAGGGCGGCGAAATTTCCTACGTGTGATTGCACAGTCGGCCGGCTTCGGCCTTACTGACTGATCAACAAAAACAACACCAAGGAAGTGTCATGCGTATTGTCCTGTTCCAGTCCCTGGCGCTCGGGGCCGCGATCCTGAGCTGTTCTTCGGCCTATGCGGTGACCTTGGAAGGCGGCGCGGTGGCCGCGCCCGATCAATATGGCGCACAGGTAGCTGCCGATATCTTGAAGAAGGGCGGCAACGCGGTGGACGCCGCGGTGGCCACCGCCTTCACCCTGGCCGTGACCTACCCGGAGGCCGGCAATATCGGCGGCGGTGGCTTCATGACCCTGTTCGTCGACGGCAAACCGTACTTCCTCGACTACCGCGAAGTGGCGCCCAAGGCTGCCAGCCGCAACATGTACCTGGACGAAAAAGGCGAGGTCATCGAGAACCTCAGCCTGGTCGGCGTGCGTGCCGCCGGCGTGCCGGGCACGGTGATGGGCCTGTGGGAAGCGCACCAGAAGTTCGGCAAGCTGCCTTGGAGCGAGCTGCTGACCCCGGCCATCGGCTATGCGAAAAACGGCTTCAAGATCGCCGAAAAACAGTACCAGTACCGCAACGACGCCCAGGGCCTGTTCAAGACCGCCACCAACTTCAACGACTACTTCGGCAACATGAAGGTGGGCGAGCTGTTCAAGCAGCCGGAAATGGCCCAGACCCTCGAACGCATCGCCGACAAGGGCGTCAGCGAGTTCTACCAGGGCAAGACCGCCGACCTGCTGGTGGCGCAGATGCAGGCCGACAAGGGCCTGATCACCAAGGAAGACCTCAAGGACTACAAGGCCGTGTGGCGCGAGCCGATGGCCCTGAGCTGGCGCGGCAACGTGGTGTACACGGCGCCACCGCCGAGCTCCGGCGGCGTCGCCCTGGCCCAGCTGCTGGGCATCAAGGAAGACCGCGCGGCTGACTTCAAGGGCGTGGCGCACAACTCGGCGCAGTACATCCACCTGCTGGCCGAGATCGAGAAGCGGGTGTTCGCCGACCGCGCCGACTACCTGGGCGACCCGGCCTTCACCAAGGTGCCGGTCGACCAGCTGGTCGCCAAGGACTACCTGGCCAAGCGCGCCGCCCAGGTCAACCCCAAGGCCATTTCCGCAACCGATGATGTGAAGCCGGGCCTGGAGCCGCACCAGACCACGCACTTCTCGATCGTCGACAAGCAGGGCAACGCCGTCAGCAACACCTACACCCTCAACCTCGACTACGGCAGTGGCGTGGTGGTGAAGGGCGCGGGCTTCCTGCTCAACGACGAGATGGACGACTTCAGCGCCAAGCCAGGTGCGGCCAACGCCTTTGGCGTGGTCGGCGGTGATGCCAACGCCATCGAGCCGGGCAAGCGCATGCTGTCGTCGATGAGCCCGAGCCTGATGACCCGCGACGGCAAGGTCGAGCTGGTGATCGGCACGCCGGGTGGCTCGCGGATCTTCACCTCGATCTTCCAGGTGATGAACAACCTGTACGACTACGGCATGCCGCTGGACAAGGCGGTGGCGGCGCAGCGCGTGCACCATCAGCTGCTGCCCAAGGACACCATCTACTTCGACAGCTATGCGCCGTTGACCGGGCCGGTGGCCGATGAGCTGAAGAAGATGGGCTATGTGCTGGAGGACCAGGGCTGGGAGATGGGCGATATCCAGGCGATCCGGGTCAATGGGGCGCAGTTGGAGACCGCTTCCGACCCGCGTGGGCGTGGAGTTGGGATGATCGTCAAGTAGTGCTGCTTCGGAGGGGCTGACGTATTCGCGGGGCAAGCCCGCTCCCACAAGAACACCACGGTTGCGAAGCTTGTGGTGAACCTGTGGGAGCGGGCTTGTCCCGCGAATGCCATCTACAGGTCAGACGCGGAACTGGCTCACCAGCATCTGCAACTGCCCACCCAGGCGAGCCAGCTCCACGCTGGACTTCGCCGTCTCGTCACTGGCCGCCGCGGTCTGCTCCGACACATCCCGCACATTGAGGATGCTGCGGCTGATCTCTTCCGCCACCGCACTCTGCTGCTCGGCCGCCGCGGCAATCTGCTGGTTCATCGACTGGATGCTCGACACCGTGCCGGTGATGTTCTCCAGCGAAGCCCCGGCCTTGCGCGCCAGCTCCACACTGCTGTCGGTCAGGGTGCGGCTGCCGTGCATGGCATTGGCCACTTGCTGGGTGCCGTGCTGCAGGCCGGCGACCAGCTCCTCGATCTCTTCGGTGGATTTCTGCGTGCGCTGGGCCAGGCCGCGCACTTCATCGGCCACCACGGCAAAACCACGGCCCGCCTCGCCGGCGCGAGCCGCTTCGATGGCGGCGTTGAGCGCCAGCAGATTGGTCTGTTCGGCCACCGACTTGATCACGTCCATGACGCTGCCGATCTTCTGGCTTTCCTGTTGCAGCAGGTTCATCGCTTCGGTGGAACGGTGCACTTCTTCGGCCAGGCGCTCGATCTGGCTGATCGCTTCAGCGACCACCCGATCGCCCTCCCGCGCTTCGTCGTCGGCGCCGGTGGCCGCGTGCGAAGCCTGTTCGGCGTTGCGCGCCACTTCCTGAACGGTCGCGGCCATTTCGTGCATGGCAGTGGCGACCTGGTCGGTTTCGACCTTCTGGCTGTTGGCGCCGGCGCTAGTTTGCTCGGTCACCGCCGACAGCTCTTCGGCGGCGCTGGCGATCTGCGTGACGCCATCGCGGATGCCGCTGATCAGGTCGCGCAGGGTGGTGCCCATGCGCGCGATGCCTTGCTGCAGCACGCCGATTTCGTCGCGGCGGGTGACGCGCAGGTCGTGGGTGAGGTCGCCGCCGGCGATGCGCTCCACGGCGTGCAGGGTTTCTTGCAGCGGGCGGGTGATCTGGCGGGTGATGAGCACCGCGGCCAGCACGCCGGCGAGCAGTGCCAGCAGCGTGGCGATGGCCTGCAGGCTGCGGGCCTGGGCGCTTTCGGCGTCGCGGCGCTCGAGCTGGATCTTGTACAGCGCGTCGCTGCGCTTGACGATATCGGCGCCCTGCACGGTCATTTCGGCGCGCGCCGTGGTGATCGCGGCAACGGCATCACGGAACTGGCGCACGGCATCGCGGTAGGCCTGCACCGATTGCTCGAACTGCTGCACGCGGGTGGCTTCGGCAGGCAGCTGGCGCTTGAGCTCGGCGGTTTCCGACAGCGCCGCATCGAGCTGGCGCAGCGCGGCTTGTTCGTTGGCCGCGGTGTTGTCGGCAATGTAGCCGCGCACGTCGATACGCACTTGCAGCAGCTGCTGGCGCGCCTTGCTGATCAGCTGGTATTGGGCCAGGCGCACGCCGTCGGCTTCAGGGCGCGACATGACGTCCTGGGCCAGGCTGTCCATGGCCTCGTCGGCCTTGCCGGCGGACAGGTTCATGGCGTCGCGGGCGGCCTGGGTGTTGTCGTAGCCGGCACGCATCTTGTTCAGCGAGACCTTGTACTCGCTGATGGTCTGCCCCAGCTCGTTGAGCAGCTTGACGTTCTCCGGGCTCTTGAAGGTGCTGGCCAGGTAGGCCTGCTGCTTGCTGAAAGCATCGAGCTTGGCCTGGGTATTGGCGGCTGCGGCGTCGTCGCCGTTGGCAATCATGTACTGCAGGCGCGCAATGCGCAGGTCGGTCAGGTCCTTGTTGAGCTGGGCGATATCGCCCATCCAGTTGCTGCGGTCGATGAGGCTGCCCAGGCTGGTCCAGCCGGTCAGGGCCAGCAGGCCGGTAAGGACCAGCACCAGGCCGAAGCCCAGGCCGAGTTTGAGGTTGACGCTGATGTTGGCGAACCACCTGTTCATATGCACGCTCTCCAGAAAATTTTCGCTCACTTGATCTTCGATCGCGAGGCGTTGTTGTTCTGGATGCCCGCTCAATCGTGCAGGGGTTATCGGCAAGGGAAAGGGAAGCTGAAACGCTTTTTCAGCAGAAATGTAACTCTATGTGGGAGCGGGCTTGCCCGCGAATGGGCCGCCCAGCGGCCCCACGCAATATCAAAGGCTGCGCGCGCTGAAGGTATCGCAGCTGTTCACCTCACCCTGGGCGAACCCGGCCTTGAACCAGCGCACTCGCTGCGCCGACGTACCATGGGTGAACGAGTCTGGCACCACACGCCCCTGGCCCTGCTGCTGCAGGCGGTCGTCACCAATGGCATTGGCGGCATTGAGCGCTTCCTCGACGTCACCTGGCTCCAGCCAGTTCAGGCGCTTTTGCGCCTGGTAGGCCCACACCCCGGCCAGGCAGTCGGCCTGCAACTCCTGGCGCACCAGCAGGCCGTTGTCGCCTTCCATGCGCTGGCCGTTGCGCCGTGCGGCATCGACTTTGGCCGAAACGCCAAGCAAGGTCTGCACGTGGTGGCCGATCTCGTGGGCGATCACATAGGCCTGGGCGAAATCGCCGGCGGCGGCGAAGCGGGTTTCCATTTCGCGGAAGAACGACATGTCCAGGTACACCCGTTGGTCCGCCGGGCAGTAGAACGGGCCCACGGCCGCCGAGGCGAAACCGCAGGCGGAATTCACCTGGCCGCTGAATAGCACCAGCTTGGGGTCGCGGTATTGCTTGCCAGCCTGGGAGAACAAGGCCTTCCAGGTGTCTTCGGTGTCGCCCAGGATCGAGGCGACGAATTGCGCCTGTTCGTCATTGGCCGCGGGCGCCTTGTTGCTGGCGCCACTGGGAGCGGGCTGTTGCTGCTCCATCTGGCCGGCGAGCTGGCCGAGGATCTGCAGCGGGTCTTGGCCGGTGAGCCAGCCGATGCCGACGATCAGCAGGATCGCCCCAAGCCCGAGCCCCTTGCCGCCGCCAAAGCGCATGCCACCGCCGCCGCCACCTTCACCGCGGGCATCGACCACGTTGTCGCTGCGTCGGCCTTTTCGCCATTCCATATGGGCTCTCCAGAGCGTGAAACACAAAGCAATAGATTAGTTCACTGCGGCCAAAGGCACTAATTCATAACCATTTGGTTATGCCTCTGATGCTTGAATTCAATATTCATCGCGCGTGACCTATCCGAAACTGCAAGTCCCCTGTGGGAGCTGGCTTGCCAGCGATTGGGCTTCGAAGAAGCCCCGATGGGAAATATCCATAATTCCAAGAGAGGAACCCGGCATGCCCGCCCAGGACACCAGCCGCTTCGTGATCCGTGATCGCAACTGGCACCCCAAGGCCCTGACGCCCGACTACAAGACGTCCATCGCCCGCTCGCCGCGCCAGGCGCTGGTCAGCATTCCCCAGTCGATCAGCGAAACCACCGGCCCCGACTTTTCCCACCTGGGCTTCGGCGCCCATGACCATGACCTGCTGCTGAACTTCAACAACGGTGGCCTGCCGATCGGTGAGCGCATCATCGTCGCCGGCCGGGTCGTCGACCAGTACGGCAAGCCGGTGGCCAACACCCTGGTGGAGATGTGGCAGGCCAACGCCGGTGGCCGCTACCGGCACAAGAACGACCGCTACCTGGCGCCGCTGGACCCGAACTTCGGCGGCGTCGGCCGCTGCCTGACCGACCGCGACGGCTACTACAGCTTCCGCACCATCAAGCCCGGCCCGTACCCATGGCGCAACGGCCCGAACGACTGGCGCCCGGCGCATATCCACTTCGCCATCAGCGGCCCGTCGATCGCCACCAAGCTGATCACCCAGCTGTATTTCGAGGGCGACCCGCTGATCCCGATGTGCCCGATCGTCAAGTCGATCGCCAACCCCGACGCGGTGCAGCAACTGATCGCCAAGCTCGACATGAGCCATGCCAACCCCATGGACTGCCTGGCGTACCGCTTCGACATCGTGCTGCGCGGCCAGCGCAAGACCCACTTCGAAAACTGCTGAGGACCCCGCCATGCCAATCGAACTGCTGCCGGAAACCCCCTCGCAGACCGCCGGCCCCTATGTGCACATCGGCCTCGCCCTGGAAGCGGCCGGCAACCCAACCCGCGACCAGGAAATCTGGAACCGCCTGGCCAAGCCGGATGCGGCGGGCGAGCACATCCTGCTGATCGGCCAGGTGTATGACGGCAATGGCCACCTGGTGCGTGATTCGTTCCTGGAAATCTGGCAGGCCGATGCCGATGGCCAGTACCAGGATGCCTACCACCTGGAAAATGCCTTCAACAGTTTTGGCCGCACCGCCACCACCTTCGATGCCGGCGAATGGACCGTGCACACGGTCAAGCCAGGTGTGGTGAACAATGCGGCGGGCGTGCCGATGGCGCCGCACATCAACCTCAGCCTGTTTGCCCGCGGCATCAACATTCACCTGCATACGCGGTTGTATTTCGATGACGAGGCCGAGGCCAACGCCAAGTGCCCGGTGCTCAACCTGATCGAGCAGCCGCAGCGGCGTGAGACGTTGATTGCCAAGCGCTGTGAAGTGGATGGGAAAACGGCGTATCGGTTCGATATCCGGATTCAGGGGGAAGGGGAGACGGTGTTCTTCGATTTCTGATGACGTTGGGGCCGCTTTGCGGCCCAATCGCTGGCAAGCCAGCTCCCACAGGAACCCAGCTGGCCTTGGGCTCTGTGGTTTTCTGTGGGAGCTGGCTTTGAGCCCTGTGTTTTCTGTGGGAGCTGGCCTTTAGCTCTGTGGTTTTCTGTGGGAGCTGGCTTGCCAGCGATTGGGCTGCAAAGCAGCCCCCAGGATTTCAGCCCTTCACCGGCTTCAAGTCGAACGCGTCGGCCTGATACTGAAACAACAGGCAATCCGCCGCAGCAGTACAGCCACTCTCATGCACCAGGTCTGCCGGCAGCTTGTAGTAAGCCCCCGCCGGATACTCGGTGCGCTTGCCATCGATCACTGCATAAAAGGTCCCGCTCAGCACCACCGTCGGCAGCGTCTGGCTGTGCTGGTGCAGGCCATTATCAGTCCCCTTCCTGAACTTCACATACGCCGAGTAAGGCCCCTTACCGAAGATATCGCCCTCGACATTGGCATAGCTGACGGCCCCTTTGGTATTGGGCACGTCCTGCCATTTCAAGGCCGCGCTGTCGGTCACCGAAATGGTTTTTTCCGCCGCATGGGCGCCGACGGCCAGGGTGGTGAGCAGCAAACCCGTGATGACTGCTTTCATGGTGGAACTCCTTCGTTGAGTGAAAGTGCAACGAAGGCTAATCAAACAAGCCACGCACAAATACCTGCCAACTCAGCCATGACCTGTGCACATATCGCACAAATCACCACCTTGCTTGCGCGTAGTACGCCTGCACATAGTCCAGCAACGCCCGCACCTTGGGCGCCAGGTAGCGGCTCTGTGGATAAACCGCGTAAAGGCTGCGCGCTGGCAGCTTCCAGTGCTCCAGCACCGGCACCAGGCGCCCGTCCTGCAGGGCATCGTGGACGATGAAGCGGTCGAAGCTGGCAATGCCCAGGCCGCCGATGGCAGCGGCGCGCAGGGCCATCGGCGAGTTGGCGCTCAGGCGCCGTGGCATGTGGATGTCGCGCTGTTCGCCACCGGCGCTGGTGAGTTGCAGGCGCTGTGGGTGCAGCAGCTGGCTGTAGCCGAGCAGGGCATGGCTGGCAAGTGCGTCGGGGTTGCTCGGGGTGCCGTGGCGTTCGAGGTAGCCCGGGGCGGCCACCAGCATCACCTCACTGCTCGCCAGGCGGCGTGCCACCAGGCTGGAGTCGGGCAAGTGGTCGGTGACCCGCAGGCACACATCGATCTGCTCCTCCAGCAGGTCGATGAAGCGATCGCTGCAGTGCAGTTCGATCTGCAGCAGCGGGTGGCGCTCGACGAAATCCGGCAACCAGCGCCCCAGCTCCAGCTCGCCGAACGCCGTGGCCACGCCCAGGCGCAGCGTGCCGCTGGGCTGTTGCTGGTGTTCGGAAAGCTCCAGGGCCATGGCCTGCATCTGCTCGAGGATCTGTACGCAGTGGCGATAGAACAGCGCGCCGGCCTCGGTCAGGTGCAGGCGGCGGGTGGTGCGGGTGAGCAATTGCGTGCCGAGCTGGCGTTCCAGCTGCTTTACCTGGCGCGACAGCACGGTGTGGGATACGCCCGCCTGGCTGGCGGCGGCGCTGAAGCTGCCGAGGTCGACGACCCGGCGGAAGGTCTGCATGGCAGTGAACTGGTCCATCCACTCTCCTGGCGGCGTGCCGTGGGGCCGGGCAGGCCCCACGGCATCGCGGATCAGCGCCGAACCAGCAGCACCCCGCTTTCCATGTGGTGGGTGTAGGGGAACTGGTCGAACAGCGCACAGCGTTCGATACGGTGGGTATCTTGCAGCTGGGCGATGTTCTGCGCCAGGGTCTCGGGGTTGCACGAGATATACAGGATGCGCTCGAAACGCCGGGTCAGTTCGCAGGTGTCCGGATCCATGCCGGCGCGTGGCGGGTCGACGAACACGGTGCCGAAGTCGTAGCTTTTCAGGTCGATGCCTTCCAGCCGGCGGAACGGGCGCACCTCGTTCAGGGCCTGGGTCAACTCTTCGGCCGACAGGCGCACCAGGCGCACGTTGGCTACCGCGTTCTCGTCGAGGTTACTCAGCGCGGCATTGACCGAGGTCTTGCTGATTTCGGTGGCCAGCACCTGGCGCACGCGGGTGGCCAGCGGCAGGGTGAAGTTGCCGTTGCCGCAGTACAGCTCCAGCAGGTCGTCGTCGCGCTCGCCGATGGCCTCGAATGCCCAGCTCAGCATCTTCTGGTTCACCGCGCCGTTGGGCTGGGTGAATGCGCCTTCCGGTTGGCGATAGCTGAACACGCGGCCTGCGACGTCGAGCTTCTCCACCGCGTAATCGCGGCCGATGACCAGGCGCTTGCCCTTGGAGCGGCCGATCAGGCTCACGCCCAGCGTGTCGGCCAACTCCCGCGCAGCCACTTCCCAGGCCTCGTCCAGCGGGCGGTGGTAGCACAGGGTGACCATCGCATCGCCGGCCAAAGTGGTGAGGAACTCCACCTGGAACAGCCGATTGCTCAGGGCCTCGCTGGCCTGCCAGGCCGCCTTCAGGCGCGGCATCAGCTGGTTGATGCGCTCGCTGGCGATGGGGAATTCGTCGATCAGGATGGCCTTGTGCTTGTCGCCCGGGGCGAACATCGCGTAGTGGCGCTGGCCGTCTTCACGCCACAGGCGGAACTCGGCGCGCAGGCGATAGTGCTCGCGCGGCGAGTCGAAAACCGCCGGCTCCGGCGCGCCGAAGGGGGCCAGCAGATCGCGCAGGCGCGCGACCTTGGCCTGAAGCTGCGCGTCGTAGGCGCTTGGGTCGAAGACAGCACTCATGCGTTGAACCAGCCCAGCTTGATCACGAACAGGATGGAGAGGATCACCAGCGCCGGGTTCAGGTCGCGGTGGCGGCCGGAGATCAGCTTGACGGCGGTCCAGGCAATGAAGCCGAAGGCGATGCCGTTGGCGATCGAGTAGGTCAGCGGCATGGCCAGGGCGGTGACCACCACCGGTGCGGCCTCGGTGACGTCGTCCCAGTTGATTTCGGCCAGGCCCGAGGCCATCAGCACGGCGACGAACAGCAGCGCCGGTGCGGTGGCGAAGGCCGGCACACTACCGGCCAGCGGGGCGAAGAACAGCGCCAGCAGGAACAGCACGGCGACCACGATGGCGGTCAGGCCGGTGCGGCCACCGGCGCTCACGCCCGCGGCCGATTCGATGTAGCTGGTGGTGGTCGAGGTACCCAGCAGCGAACCCGCCATGGCCGCGGTGCTGTCGGCGATCAGGGCACGGCCCATCTTCGGCATGTGGCCGTCCTTGCCCATCAGGCCAGCGCGCTTGGCCACGCCGATCAGGGTGCCGGAGTTGTCGAACAGGTCGACGAACAGGAAGGCGAAGATCACGCTGACCAGGCCCACATCCAGGGCACCTGCGATGTCCAGCTGGAGGAAGGTCGGCGCCAGCGACGGCGGCATGGAGACGATCCCGCCGAATGGCGTCACGCCCATCGCGATGGAGGCGACGGTGACCGCGAGGATGCCGATCAGCACCGCACCACGCACTTTCAGCGCTTCCAGGCCGACGATCAGGAAGAAGCCCAGGGTGGCGAGGATCGGCGCCGGCTGCTTGAGGTCGCCCAGGCCCACCAGGGTAGCCGGGTTATCGACGACGATGCCGGCGTTATGCAGGGCGATGAACGCCAGGAACAGGCCGATGCCCGCGGCGATGGCCGAGCGCAAGGGCAGCGGAATGCTGTTCACGATCCATTCGCGGATACGGAAGATCGACAGCAGGAAGAACATCACCGCCGACAGGAACACCGCGCCCAGCGCCACCTGCCAGGTGTGGCCCATGTGCAGCACCACCGTGTAGGTGAAGAAGGCGTTCAGGCCCATGCCCGGCGCCAGGGCGATCGGGTAGTTGGCGATCAGGCCCATGGTGGTCGAACCGATGGCCGCGGCCAGGCAGGTAGCGACGAAGATCGCGCCCTTGTCCATGCCGGTCTCGCCGAGGATGCTCGGGTTGACGAACAAGATGTAGGCCATGGCCAGGAAGGTGGTGACGCCCGCGAGTATCTCGGTGCGCACGTTGGTGTTGTGTGCTCTTAGTTGAAACAGCCTTTCCAGCATGCCCGCTCCCCAAGGCGCCCCCGGCGCCGTGAATGTATCGACCCCATCAGCAAAGCACAGACCGTACCGGTTGCCGTGGTTTTGTGTGGGGAGGAAAAAAGCCGCGCATCATACCAGCAAGGATGGCAGGGGCCTATGGCCGTTGGGCCCTATCGCCGGCAAGCCCTGCGCGGTGCTTGCAGGCGTTAGGGCCATCAGCCATTGTGCAGCCGGTCGCGCCTGGCCAGCCCCGGGAACAGTCTTATCCACACCCCCGTCACCACCAAGGTGCCCACGCCCCCCAGCACCACCGCCGGCACTGTTCCAAACCAGTGCGCCGTGACCCCGGATTCGAATTCGCCGAGCTGGTTCGAGGCACCGATGAACAACCCGTTCACCGCGCTCACCCGCCCGCGCATCTCATCGGGCGTCTCCAACTGCACGAAGGCGCCGCGGATCACCATGCTGATCATGTCCGCCGCACCCAGCACCACCAGCACCGCCAGCGAGAACCAGAACGAGGTCGACAGGCCGAAGGCGATGGTCGCCACGCCAAACACCCCGACGGCGGTGAACATGGTGCGCCCGACCTTGCGCTCGACCGGGAAGCGCGCCAGCCACAACGACATCAGCAACGCCCCCACCGCCGGCGCCGAGCGCAGCAGCCCCAGGCCCCAGGGCCCGGTGAGCAGGATGTCCTTGGCGAACACCGGCAGCAGCGCGGTGGCGCCGCCCAGCAGCACGGCGAACAGGTCGAGGGAAATCGCCCCGAGGATGTCCGGCCGGCTGCGGATGAAGCGGATGCCTGCCAGCAGCGATTCCAGGCTGGCGCGGCCGCGCTGGGGCACCTGCTGGCGCGAGTCGAGGCCCAGCATCAGCGCGCAGGCGATGGCGTACAGGGCAACCGTAGGGCCGTATACCCAGATGCTGCCGAAGGCATACAGGAAGCCGCCCACCGCCGGGGCGACGATGGTCGCCGCCTGGGTCGCCGACGCCGATGCCGCCACCGCCCGCGGGAACAGCCCCGGCGGCACCACGTTGGGCAGCAGCGCCTGGGTCGCCGGCATCTCGAACGAGCGGGCGGCGCCGAGCAGGAAGGCCAGGGCGAAGATCAGCTCGCGGCTGACGTTGTCGGTGGCGCTGCCCAGCGCCAGCACCAGGGCGATCAGCCCCTGCAAGGTCTGGCACAGCGCGGCCACCTTGCGCCGGTCATAGCGGTCGGCGACATGCCCGGTGTGCAGCATGAACAGCACCCGTGGGGCAAATTCCACCAGGCCCACCAGGCCCAGGTCGAGCACATTGCCGGTCAGTTGGTAGAGGTGCCAGCCGATGGCCACGGTGAGCATCTGAAAGCCGCTGGCGGTGAACACGCGGGCCAGCCAGAAGGCCATGAACGGGCGGTGCTGGCGCAACAACTGCGGTGTGGAATCGGACATCGGAAACCTGTGGCCTCGGCGCAGTAGAGGGGCCGGCAGCGTATCATCTGTTTGTAACAAACCGTTACTGTTTGCCGGGGTCGGCACTTTTTCAGGCGCGGCAACAGGGGGTGGGGCAACAGGTCACGCGGCAATCAACCACACGTCTCGGCGGGCCATTCGGGACTATGCTTCCTAGCATTCGTTGATCTGGATCAATCGTTCCAGTTTCAACGATTGGCCTTTGGGCCCGATTCCCTGCGATTGCACAGAACAATTCCAACGCGCCGCACTCGATAACCGTGGGGGCAGTAGGCGCCAGGGCCACGAGCCCGAACGCCGGATTATCTGAAGAGGAAGCACTATGTTCGGTTTAGAGGCCCTAGATCTCGCCCGAATCCAGTTTGCATTTACCGTGTCCTTTCACATCCTGTTCCCGGCCATCACCATTGGCCTGGCGAGCTACCTGGCGGTCCTCGAAGGCCTGTGGCTGAGGAGCCACAACCAGGTCTACCGTGACCTCTACCACTTCTGGTCGAAGATCTTCGCCGTCAACTTCGGCATGGGCGTGGTCTCCGGCCTGGTCATGGCCTACCAGTTCGGCACCAACTGGAGCCGGTTCTCCGACTTCGCCGGCGCCGTCACCGGGCCGTTGCTCACGTATGAAGTACTGACTGCCTTCTTCCTCGAAGCCGGCTTCCTCGGCGTCATGCTGTTCGGCTGGAACCGAGTGGGCCGCGGCCTGCACTTCTTCGCCACGGTGATGGTGGCGGTGGGCACGCTGGTATCGACCTTCTGGATCCTGGCCTCCAACAGCTGGATGCAGACACCGCAAGGCCACGAAATCATCGATGGCCGCGTGGTGCCGGTGGACTGGCTGGCGGTGATCTTCAACCCCTCGTTCCCCTACCGCCTGATGCACATGGCCACGGCCGCGTTCGTCGCCACGGCGTTCTTCGTTGGCGCCTCGGCGGCCTGGCACCTGCTGCGCGGGCGTGACAACCCGGCGATTCGCAAGATGCTGTCGATGGCCATGTGGATGGCCTTGATCGTCGCCCCGGTGCAGGCCGTGATCGGCGATTTCCATGGCCTGAACACCCTCAAGCACCAGCCGGTGAAGATTGCCGCGATCGAAGGCCACTGGGAAAACGTGCCGGGCGAGCCGACCCCGCTGATTCTCTTCGGCATCCCGGACATGAAGGCCGAGACCACGCACTTCAAGCTCGAGATCCCGGCGCTTGGCAGCCTGATCCTCACCCACAGCCTGGACAAGCAGGTGCCGGCGATGAAGGAATTCGCCCCCGAGGACCGGCCCAACTCGACCATCGTGTTCTGGTCGTTCCGGGTCATGGTCGGGCTGGGCATGCTGATGATCCTGGTCGGCCTGTGGAGCCTGTGGCTGCGCAAGCGCGGCACCTTGTACAGCTCGCGTCCGTTCCTGTACCTGACGCTATGGATGGGCCCGTCCGGGCTGATCGCCATCCTGGCGGGCTGGTTCACCACTGAAATCGGCCGCCAGCCTTGGGTGGTGTACGGCCTGATGCGCACCTCGGAGGGGGTTTCCAACCATAGCTATACCCAGCTCGGCTTCACCCTGGTGGCGTTCGTGGTGGTCTACTTCGCGCTGTTCGGCACGGGCCTTGGCTACATGATGCGCCTGGTGCGCAAAGGGCCGAAAACCGGCGAGGGCGACGAGCACACCCCAGGCGGCCCTGGCCAGAAACGCACACCGGCACGGCCGCTGTCCGCCGCCGATGATGGCCACGACGCCAAAGCCCCCAGCCTGAGCAAGGAGAACTGAGCCATGGGTATCGACCTTCCGCTGATCTGGGCCGTGATCATCATCTTCGGCGTCATGATGTACGTGGTGATGGATGGTTTCGACTTAGGCATCGGCATGCTCTTCCCCTTCGTCAAGGGCGAGCAGGACCGTGATGTGATGATGAACACCGTCGCCCCCGTATGGGACGGCAACGAAACCTGGCTGATCCTCGGCGGTGCCGGCCTGTTCGGCGCCTTCCCGATGGCCTACTCGGTGGTGCTCGAAGCGCTCTACCTGCCGTTGATCCTGATGCTGATCGGCCTGATCTTCCGCGGCGTGGCATTCGAGTTCCGCTTCAAGGCCAAGGCGCACAAGCGGCACATCTGGAACAAGGCGTTCATCTGGGGCTCGTTGGTGGCGACCTTCTTCCAGGGCGTTGCGCTGGGCGCCTTCATCGAGGGCTTCAAGGTGGTGGACCGCCACTTCGCCGGCGGCACGCTCGACTGGCTGACCCCGTTCAGCCTGTTCAGCGGCCTGGGGCTGATCGTGGCCTACACCCTGCTGGGCTGCACCTGGCTGATCATGAAGACCGAAGGGCCGCTGCAGCAGCAGATGCATGACCTGGCCAAGCCGCTGGCGCTGGTGCTGCTGGTGGTGATCGGCATCGTCAGCCTGTGGACGCCGATCGCCTACCCGCAAATCGCCGACCGCTGGTTCAGCATGCCCAACCTGATCTGGTTCATGCCGGTGCCGATCCTGGTGCTGGTGACCTTCTACGGCCTGCTCAAGGCGGTGGCACGCAATGCCCACTACACGCCGTTCCTGTTGACCCTGGTGCTGATCTTCCTTGGCTACAGCGGCCTGGGTATCAGCCTGTGGCCGAACATCATCCCGCCATCGATCTCGATCTGGGACGCTGCCGCTCCGCCGCAGAGCCAAGGTTTCATGCTGGTGGGCACGTTGTTCATCCTGCCGTTCATCCTTGGGTATACCTTCTGGAGCTACTACGTGTTCCGCGGCAAGGTCACCCACGAAGACGGCTATCACTAGGAGGGCGCATGATGACTGGCAAGCATGGCCTGGAAGAGAAGAAACCCTTGTGGCAGCGGCTGGGCTGGTTGCTGCTGATCTGGGCGATGAGCGTGGCAGCGCTTGGAGTGGCGGCGTATGTGATGCGCCTGTTCATGGGCGCCGCCGGGCTGACCACCCATTGATAGGGTAGGGGGCGCTTTGCGCCCCAATCGCCGGCAAGCCGGCTCCCACAGGTACCCCACAAGGCTTGAACACCGTGGAGTACCTGTGGGAGCCGGCTTGCCGGCGATTGGGCCCTTGAAACCTACTTGCGGGCCTTGAGAATCACGAACTTCGGCGTCGCCGCCACCTGCTCGACACCCCGGAACAACCGCGCCAGCTTGCTGTGATAGCCCAGGTGGCGATTACCGACGATATACAACGCACCCCCCACCACCAGCGCCTCGCGCGCCTGCTGGAACATGCGCCAGGCGAGAAAGTCGCCGACCACCTGCTGCTGGTGGAACGGTGGGTTGCACAGCACCACGTCCAGCGACTGTTTTTCCACCCCGGCCAGGCCATCGCCCGCCATCACCGTGGCTTCCCGGTCGCCCAGGGCCGCCTGCCAGTTTTCCCGGGCCGATTGCACGGCCATGTACGATTCGTCCACCAAGGTGTAGTGCGCCTCGGGGTTGGCCAGGGCACTGGCGATGGCCAGCACGCCATTGCCACAGCCCAGGTCGGCGACGCGGGCGTTGCCCAGGCCGCTCGGCAGGTGCGCAAGGAAGGCGCGGGTGCCGATGTCCAGGCCATCGCGGCAGAACACGTTGGCATGGTTGAGCAGCTCGAGTGCCGGCGAATCCAGGCGGTAGCGGCTGGGGTAGGGCGACACGGCAGCCGGGCGCTCGGCCAGGGTGGCCGTCAGCAGGCGCGCCTTCTTCTGCGCCAGCGAAGCCTGGACCGGGCCGATGTACTGCTCCAGCAAGTCGCCCGCGGCACGCGGCAAGTGCTTGATCATGGCGCCGGCGATCACCTGGGCACCGGGGGCCAGGTGGCCCTGCAGGCGGATCAACTGCTCTTCGAGCAGGGCCAGGGTCTTGGGTACGCGCAGCAACACCCGGTCGAAGGGGCCTTGCCAGTGTTCGCTTGCCGGCACGAACGGCACGCTGTCGAAGGCCTTGCCGTTACGGGCGAGGTTTTTCTCCAGGGCCATGCGCGCCAGGTGCGAGTCGCCGCTGCTGACTACCTGCACGTGGCCTTCGAGGCTGGCGGCCAGGGCGCCGAAGCTGTCGTTGAGCACCAGCACCCGGCAATCGGCCCCCGGTGCTTGCCCGTGCAGTTGCTCGAGCAGGTACTCGTCGGCGGCATCGAAGGCCTGCAGGGGGTCGTTGGCCTGATCCGGCTGGCGGATCAGGTCGAGTTCGGCGTAGGGGGTGGTCAACAGGGGCATGGCGTCTGGCTCGGGTACGGATCTGCCCGTCGGCGGATCGCCACGGGTTTGGGTACGCGATTCTACAGAGCTTTGCGCAAGGTCGCAGAAATGGCTGTTAGATCAGCCCGCGCATGGCGGCGATGGCGATCGCCCCTGCCTTGTTGGAGGCATTGGTCTTGCTGATGACGCTACGGATATGGAAGTTCACCGTGCTTTGCGACAACGACAGGATGCAGGCCACGTCGGCGGCGGTCTTGCCCGCAGCAGACCACTTCAGCACTTCCAGCTCGCGCTCGGACATCTTCGGCGTGGGCGGGCAAAGCTGGTTCTGGTGGTACTCGCAGATGATCGCGTGCAAGGTGTGGCACAACCACTGCACCTTGCCGGCCTTGTCATAAAGCTCGCCCATGCTGACTTCGCCCACCGGCCTGGCAACGCTGATCTGGCTTTCGTGGTGGCGCAGGTCGTGCAGCGACTGGGTCCAGCCATGGCGCAGGCCGTGCCCGCAGGCTTCCTCGCGATACTGCGGCGCTTCACGGTACAGGTCGTCGCTCCACAGCACGGGCATGGTCGAGCTGTGGCTGCGCACGGCAGCCTGGTCCTGCTTGTAGAAGTCGTCACGCTGGTAGCGTTCGATCCACGCGGGCGGATAGTTGCTGTACAGGAAGACCTTGGGCGATTGCGCCGCCAGTTGCAGGCTAAGTTTCAGGCCCAGAAACTCCATATCCAGGTCCTGTGCCAGCTGCACCGCCAGGTCGAAAACTCGCTGGGGCGTACTCTCGCTGCTCAGTTGCTGGAGATGCTCTTGATTCCAGAGAAGCATCTGTTACTCCCTTGGTCCGGACGGATCCAATCCGTTTGCACCGTCAGATTGTAGGAAATGCCTGACTGTTGTGTTGGGTTTTTTTGTTATAGCGCATATGCTTTGTGCAAACGTTTCAGCGGATTTTGGGTGCCCCTACACTCCAGCGGTTTTTATCCAGGCCGCTTTGCGAGACACTTGGCGCATGCCTTTCTTGGAGCCCCACATGACCGCCAGCGCCGACAAATACACCCGCCAGACCCTGCTCGATGTCCAGCCGCTGACGCCCAACCTGTTCAGCCTGCGGGTCACGCGCGATCCAGGGTTCCGTTTCCGTGCCGGCCAATTTGCTCGGCTGGGGGTGACCAAGGCCGATGGCAGCGTGGTGTGGCGCGCCTATTCGATGGTCAGCGCACCCCATGACGAGTACCTGGACTTCTTTTCCATCGTCGTGCCGGGTGGGGAGTTCACCAGTGAATTGAGCCGCCTGGGCGAGGGTGAAACTTTGTTCATCGACCGCCAGGCATTCGGCTACCTGACCCTCGACCGCTTCGTCGGCGGCCGCGACCTGTGGTTGCTGGCAACCGGTACCGGCATTGCGCCCTTCATGTCGATCCTGCAGGACTTCGAGGCCTGGGAGCGCTTCGACAACATCAAGCTGGTGTATTCGGTGCGCGAGGCGAAGGAGCTGGCCTACCTCGACGACATCGCCGGGCTTGAGCAGCGCGACTACCTGGCCGAGTTTGCCGGCAAGCTGCAGTTCATCCCGGTGGTCACGCGCGAGTCGCACCCAGGTGCGCTGAACGCGCGGATCACCACCCTGATCGAGAACGGCGAGCTGGAGAAGGCGGCGGGGTTGCAGCTGTCGCCCGAGCACTCGCGGATCATGCTGTGCGGTAACCCGCAGATGATCGACGACACACGCAAGGTGCTCAAGGCACGCGACCTGCAACTGAGCCTGAGCAAGCGCCCAGGGCAGGTGGCGGTGGAAAACTACTGGTGAGTGAAGGGGGCGCGCAAGGCGCCCCTTTTCACGTCAGGGCAGGCGGTTCTGGTTCTGCGTCTTGAGCAGGTCGCGAATCTCGGTCAGCAGGGTTTCCTGCGGGGTCGGCGCCGGCGGCACGCTCGGGGCCACGGCTTCTTCGCGCTTGAGCTTGTTGATCGCCTTGACGCCCATGAAGATGGCGAACGCCACGATCAGGAAGTCGATGATGGTCTGGATGAACTTGCCATAGGCCAGCACCACCGCCGGTGCGTCGCCTTCGGCGGCTTTGAGGGTAACGGCCAGGTCACTGAAGTCCACGCCACCGATCAACAGCCCCAGTGGCGGCATGACCACGTCACCGACGAAGGAGGAGACAATCTTGCCGAACGCCGCGCCGATAATGATACCGACCGCCATGTCGACGACATTTCCCTTGACCGCGAAGGCCTTGAACTCACTGATCATGCCCATTTTCGATTCCTTTGTTGCAAATGGTGAGGTTAACGCAGTGTAAGCCACTAAAACGCTTCATGCGTGGTGTTCAGGGGTAGTGACTGCGCTTAGAACGAATAGTTTTGTCGCTCCTCGAGGCGTTCGAGGCACGTCGCTGTCGGCTATCATGGCGGTTTTTTCCAGGAGAACCTGCCCATGGCCAAGGCCAAGCGCTTGTACGGCTGCACCGAATGCGGCGCGACCTTCCCCAAATGGGCCGGCCAGTGCGGCGAATGCGGGGCCTGGAACACCCTGGTCGAAACCATGATCGAAAGCGCCGGCGCCGCGGCGCCCAGCGGGCGTGCCGGGTGGACCGGCCAGCAGGCGCAGATCAAGACCCTGGCCGAGGTCAGCGTCGAGGAAATCCCGCGCTTCACCACCAGCAGCACCGAGCTGGACCGCGTGCTCGGCGGTGGCCTGGTGGATGGCTCGGTGGTGCTGATTGGCGGCGACCCGGGTATCGGCAAGTCGACCATCCTGCTGCAGACCTTGTGCAACATCGCCGTGGGCATGCCGGCGCTGTACGTCACCGGCGAGGAATCGCAGCAGCAGGTGGCCATGCGTTCGCGGCGCCTGGGCCTGCCCCAGGACCAGCTCAAGGTGATGACCGAAACCTGCATCGAAACCATCATCGCCACGGCGCGGCTGGAGAAGCCGCGGGTCATGGTCATCGACTCGATCCAGACCATCTTCACCGAGCAACTGCAGTCGGCCCCCGGTGGCGTGGCCCAGGTGCGCGAGAGCACGGCGCTGCTGGTGCGCTATGCCAAGCAGAGCGGCACGGCGATCTTCCTGGTTGGCCACGTCACCAAGGAAGGCTCGCTGGCCGGCCCGCGAGTGCTGGAGCACATGGTCGACACCGTGCTGTATTTCGAAGGCGAGTCCGATGGCCGCCTGCGGTTGTTACGCGCCGTGAAGAACCGCTTCGGGGCGGTCAACGAGCTGGGTGTGTTCGGCATGACCGACCGCGGCCTCAAGGAAGTCTCCAACCCCTCGGCGATCTTCCTCAACCGTACTCAGGAAGAAGTGCCCGGCAGCGTGGTGATGGCCACCTGGGAAGGCACCCGGCCGATGCTGGTGGAAGTGCAGGCGCTGGTCGATGACAGCCACCTGGCCAACCCACGGCGCGTCACCCTGGGCCTGGACCAGAACCGCCTGGCCATGCTGCTGGCGGTGCTGCACCGGCATGGCGGCATCCCCACCCATGACCAGGACGTGTTTCTCAACGTGGTAGGCGGGGTGAAGGTGCTGGAGACCGCGTCCGACCTGGCCTTGCTGGCGGCGGTGATGTCCAGTTTGCGCAACCGGCCGTTGGCCCATGGCTTGCTGGTGTTCGGCGAAATCGGCCTGTCTGGCGAGGTGCGCCCGGTGCCGAGCGGGCAGGAGCGCCTGAAGGAAGCGGCCAAGCATGGCTTCAAGCGCGCCATCGTGCCCAAGGGCAATGCGCCGAAAGAGCCGCCGCCGGGGTTGCAGGTGATTGCCGTGACCCGCCTGGAACAGGCCCTGGACGCCTTGTTCGAGTAGTTTACTCGCGGCTCTATCGCCGGCAAGCCGGCTCCCACACTGTGGACTTTCCCCAAGAAGTCCACTGATCGCCGCTGACCTTGTGGGAGCGGGCTTGCCCCGCGAAGAGGCCCTGCAGGCAAACAAAAAGGGGAGCCGACGATGCGCATCGGCTCCCCTCGGTTACCACTCAGTCAGTGGTCAATGCTCGGCGACCGGCGTTCGCTTGGGCGCTGCATTGCCATGCTCGTCCAGTTCCATGACCGGCACTTCGTTGCCATCGGCGTCGAATAGCTTGCCATCCTTGAAGTAGTCGCCATCGCGCAGCTCCGAGATGTCCGAGTACTGGATGGTGCGCTCGTAGGCGGCGGCGAATACCGACTGCTGGTCCGAGTTGCCGGTGGTGAAGTGGTTGAAGATCAGGTTCAGCAGAATGGCCATGATCGCCGAAGAGCTGATACCGGAGTGGAAGATGGTCTCGAACCAGCTTGGGAACTGGTGGTAGAAGGTCGGCGCGGCAATCGGGATCATGCCGAAGCCCAGCGAGGCGGCGACGATGATCAGGTTGACGTTGTTCTTGTAGTTGACCTTCGACAGGGTGCGGATACCGCTGGCCGCCACCGTGCCGAACAGCACGATGCCTGCGCCGCCCAGTACCGGCGTGGGTACTGCGGCAATCACCCGGCCCATCACCGGCAGCAGGCCGAGCACCACCAGGATCACGCCACCGGTGGCCACCACATAGCGGCTCTTGACCCCGGTCACGGCCACCAGGCCGACGTTCTGGGCGAAGGCGCTCTGGGTGAAGGAGCCGAAGATCGGCGCCAGGATGCTCGACGCCATGTCGGCACGCAGGCCGTTGCCCAGGCGCTTGGAGTCGACCTTGGTGTCGATGATCTCACCCACCGCGAGGATGTCGGCCGAGGTTTCCACCAGGGTCACCATGATCACGATGCACATCGACAGGATCGCGGCGATGTGGAAGGTCGGCATGCCGAAGTGGAACGGCGTGGGGAAGGCGAACATCGGGCCTTCGGCGACCTTGCTGAAGTCGGTCATGCCCAGCGCCCAGGCAATCAGGGTACCGATGACCATGGCCAGGAGGATCGACAACCGCGAAATGGTCGCGCTGCCCAGCTTGCTCAGCAGCAGCACGATGGCGAAGGTCAGCCCCGCCAGGCCGATGTTGGCCACGCTGCCGAACTCCGGCGATGCGCTGTTGCCACCCATCACCCAGCGTGCGGCCACGGGCATCAGGGTCAGGCCGATGGTGGTGATGACGATGCCTGTCACCAGCGGCGGGAAGAACTTGGTGATGCGCGAGAACACCGGGGTAATCAGGAAGCCGATCAACGACGCCGCCATGACCGCGCCCAGCACGCCGGGCAGGCCACCACCGCCCTCGCTGCTGAGAATCGCACCCATGGTCGCAACGCCTGCGAACGACACGCCTTGTACCAACGGCAACTGGCAACCGAAGAACGGCAGGCCCAGCGTCTGCAGCAGCGTGGCCAGGCCGCCGGCAAACAGCGAAGCTGCGATCAGCATGCCGATTTCAGCACCGTTCAGGCCGGCGGCCTGCCCGAGAATCAAGGGTACCGCGACGATCCCGCCATACATGGTCAGCACGTGCTGCAGACCATATGCCAGGTTGGCACCAAGGCCGAGGTTTTCGTCCTCGGGGCGCTTGGCGGGAGACGTGCTAGGGGACGTAGTCATTGAGCAGGCTCTCTGTTTATTGTTGTGCCGCTACTGTAGACACTTCCTACAAATGATTGCTACAAGAATTGTATACAATATTTTGATCGGAGCGCGCACAGGCAGCGTTGCGGTGTGGCCTGAACCGCAATGCAGATCGCGTACCAAGTCGCTGAAAGCTGTGCTAGAGGGCTGTGTACAAAGTGCTGCTACCCAGGCTTAAAGCTGTCTGGGTAGACAGGAAACGCAAGGTGGGAAAGCTATTAGCTAGCTAAGACATTCCATTATTCGATCAGTTGGCGCAGCTCACGCATCATTTCGGTGCTGTCGGCCACGTTCAATTCCACAAGACGGTGCAAGTGGCACATCGACTCGATGTCGATGTAGAGGCAGACGAAGCCCAGCCGGGTGGGCTCTTCATGGCGCAGTTCCACCTGCATCTGCACCCGCACGGCGCGGTCGAGGTGGATGATCGCATCGAAGTCCTGGCTCAGGTCGGCATCCCATGGCCTGGGGCACTCGACCAGCAGGCCCTTGAGCGACAGATCAAGCAGTTTTACCGGCCAGCGGCGGTCGCCCTGGCGCAGTTCGGTGGGGGCGTCGAAGTCGATGCGCTGGAAGCGCCTGCGTTCGTCGTGATCGCTCATGGGCGGGTCCTCGGGTGACATCCTGACTATAGTTAGTGGGTATGTGCATCAGGTACCGCAATCTGGCCGCAGAGGCTCTAGTCCAAAGCAAGTGTGGCAATGCGCGATGACTCGCCCTAGACTCGATGGGCGGTCTTTTCCAATCCACCAGCTGGAAGTAAACCATGAACAACAATAATAGCCTGCTACGCCACATTCCGTGGCTGGCGCTGGCAGTCATAGGGGCTTGCGCGCTGGGTGTGGTTGCCCTGCGTCGCGGCGAGGCGATCAACGCCTTGTGGATCGTGGTCGCGTCGGTCGCCATCTACCTGGTCGCCTATCGTTACTACAGCCTGTTCATCGCCACCAAGGTGATGCAACTGGACCCACGTCGAGCTACCCCTGCGGTGCTCAACAACGACGGCCTGGACTACGTCCCGACCAACAAGCACATTCTTTTCGGTCACCACTTCGCCGCCATCGCCGGCGCCGGCCCGCTGGTCGGCCCGGTACTCGCCGCGCAGATGGGCTACCTGCCCGGCACGCTGTGGCTGATCGCCGGCGTGGTGCTGGCCGGTGCGGTGCAGGACTTCATGGTCCTGTTCCTGTCCACCCGCCGCAACGGCCGCTCGCTGGGCGACATGGTGCGCGAGGAGATGGGCCGCATCCCGGGCACCATCGCCCTGTTCGGCTGCTTCCTGATCATGATCATCATCCTCGCGGTGCTGGCGCTGATCGTGGTCAAGGCCCTGGCCGAGAGCCCATGGGGCATGTTCACGGTCATGGCGACCATCCCGATCGCGATGTTCATGGGCATCTACATGCGCTACATCCGCCCGGGCCGCATCGGCGAGATCTCGGTGGTCGGCGTGCTGCTGCTGCTGGGGTCGATCTGGCTGGGGGGCCAGATTGCCGCAGATCCGGTCTGGGGCCCGGCATTCACCTTCACCGGCGTGCAGATCACCTGGATGCTGGTGGGCTACGGCTTCGTTGCCGCCGTGCTGCCGGTCTGGCTGGTGCTGGCGCCGCGTGACTACCTGTCGACCTTCCTCAAGATCGGTACCATCATTGCCCTGGCCATCGGCATCCTGGTGACCATGCCCGAGCTGAAAATGCCGGCGCTGACCCAGTTCACCGACGGCACCGGCCCGGTCTGGAAGGGCACCCTGTTCCCGTTCCTGTTCATCACCATCGCCTGTGGTGCGGTGTCCGGCTTCCACGCGCTGATCTCCTCGGGGACCACGCCCAAGCTGCTCGACAACGAAGCCAACGCCCGCTACATCGGCTACGGCGGCATGCTGATGGAATCGTTCGTCGCCATCATGGCCATGGTCGCCGCCTCGGTGATCGAGCCGGGCGTGTACTTCGCCATGAACAGCCCGGCCGCGGTGGTCGGTGCCGACGTGGCTTCGGTGGCGCAGACGGTCAGCAGCTGGGGCTTTTTGATCACCCCGGAGCAGCTCGAAGCGGTCGCCCGCGACATCGGCGAGCACACCATCCTCGCCCGCGCCGGTGGCGCACCTACCCTTGCGGTAGGTATCGCGCAGATCCTGCACCAGGTGCTGCCGGGTGAGAACACCATGGCCTTCTGGTACCACTTCGCGATCCTGTTCGAGGCGCTGTTCATCCTCACCGCGGTGGACGCCGGTACCCGTGCCGGGCGCTTCATGCTGCAGGACCTGTTGGGCAGCTTCGTGCCGGCCCTCAAGCGCACCGAGTCGTGGACCGCCAACCTGATCGGCACTGCCGGCTGCGTGGCACTGTGGGGTTACCTGCTGTACCAGGGCGTGATCGACCCGCTGGGTGGCATCAACACCTTGTGGCCGCTGTTCGGCATCTCCAACCAGATGCTGGCCGGTATCGCCCTGATGCTCGGCACCGTGGTGCTGATCAAGATGAAGCGCCAGCGCTATGTCTGGGTCACCCTGCTGCCGGCCGTGTGGCTGCTGATCTGCACCACCACCGCAGGCCTGATCAAGCTGTTCGACCCGAACCCGGCCGTTGGCTTCCTGGCCCTGGCCAAGAAGTACAGCACCGCGCTGGACGCCGGCCAAGTGCTGGCCCCGGCCAAGGACATCGGGCAGATGCAGCACGTGATCTTCAACGCCTACACCAACGCCGGCCTGACCGTGCTGTTCCTGTTGGTGGTGTTCAGCGTGCTGTTCTTCGCCGTCAAGGTCGGCTACGCCGCCCTCGGCCGCAAGGAACGCACCGACAAGGAAACCCCGTTCCAGGCTCTGCCTGACGCTTGAGAGGACTGCTGCGATGTTCAACGACCTGGGTCGACTGGGTAAGTACCTGGGGCAGGCAGCCCGCCTGATGGTCGGCATGCCCGACTACGACAACTATGTCGAACACATGCAGACCAAGCACCCGGACAAGCCGGTGATGAGCTACGAGGCGTTCTTCCGCGAACGCCAGGAAGCGCGCTACGGCGGCAAGTCCGGGCCCAAGTGCTGTTGAACCTCTAGCTTGCC
>NZ_DJTF01000130.1:5547-10410 GCF_002438125.1 Pseudomonas sp. UBA6315 | reverse complement strand
GCTTGCCGGCGATGGGGCCACTGTTTTTTCCGCACAGGAGAATGCCTGCGTGCACACACCTATTCCCGTCACCGTCCTCACCGGCTTCCTGGGTGCCGGCAAGACCACCCTGCTCAAGTACATGCTCAAGGCCGAGCACGGCCTGAAGATCGCCGTGATCGAAAATGAATTCAGCGAAGCCGGCATCGACAGCCAGCTGCTGGGCGACGAGCCGGTGCAGGTGATGACCCTGGCCAACGGCTGCGTGTGCTGCAGCATCCATGGCGACCTGACCCGCGCCCTGTACCTGCTGCTCGAACGCCTGGATGCCGGCGAAATCGCCTTCGACCGCCTGGTGATCGAGTGCACCGGCCTTGCCGACCCGGCGCCGGTGGCGCAAACCTTCTTCATCGACGAAACGTTGCGCGAGCGCTACATCCTCGACGGCATCATCACCCTGGTGGACGCCGCCCATGCCGAGCTGCACCTGGCCCAGGCCATCGCCCAGGCCCAGGTCGGTTTTGCCGATCGCCTGCTGCTGAGCAAGACCGACCTGGTCGAGCCGGCGGCGGTTGCCGCGCTGCAGGAGCGCCTGGGGCGGATCAATGGCCGGGCGGCCATCCGCGTGGTCGAGCAAGGCCGCATCGACCTGGCCGAACTGCTCGATGTGCGTGGTTTCAACCTCAACCCCGACCTGGGCGCCAACCTCAAGCCGAGCCTGCGCCCGGTGCTCAAGCCCGCCACGCCAGACCGCATCTCGACCCTGGTGCTGCGCACTGAAACCCCGCTGGACATCGACCGCCTCAGCGACTTCATGAACGAGCTGCTGGAAACCCACGGCACGCAACTGCTGCGCTACAAGGGCGTGCTCAACATTGCCGGCGAAGACCGCCGCCTGGTGTTCCAGGGTGTGCTCAAGCTCTACGGCTTCGACTGGGACGCCGAGTGGGCCGAGGGCGAGGCGCGTGAAAGCGTGATGGTGTTCATCGCCGATGAATTGCCCGAGGCTACGATTCGGGCTGGCTTCGAGGCGCTGGCTGCGGATTGAGCCGGGGTGTTGGCGAGGCCTCGAACCACTGTGGCCAGGAGCTGCGGTGGCGGCTTTCGACTTCGATGCACGGGATCAGCCGCTCGCTGAGCACGGCGGTCTGGCCCACGGCCTTGGCGGTGCGGTACTTGACGCTGTGGATGCACTCGCGGTCGCCAAACTCGCAGCGGTTCAGCGCGGTGCCGCCACAGGGGCCGTTGGCCAGGCCCTTGGGGCAGGTTTCCGGGCAGATGTACAAGGTGTCTTCCAGGCGGCAGCGGCCACAGGTATCGCAGCCCAGCAGCGGCCGCTTCACGCTGCGCTCCAGCCCATGCAGTAACCTTTCGCCGCTGCCCGTGGCCCAAACGGGCCGGCGCACGGCCCAGCCGAATGCCTTGCTCAGCCAATTGTGGCGGCTGAACAGCGCGGCGTGGGCGCCGTGCAGCAGGTGATAGCGCAAGGTTTCCCCGGCCGAGGCCTTGACCACGGACTGGCCATCGCGCCAATCGGCTGCAGGTGGGTGGAAGGTCACGGCGGGCAAGCCCGGCAGCTGCCAGCTCTGTGCCCAGGCGGGTGCCCATTGCGCCAGTGACTGAACACGCGCCTGCCAGTGTTCCAGGCGCGCCTCCAGCGCCAGCAGTTGCTCCAGCGCGTGGATGCCCGACAGGTGCACCCCGGCGTAGCCCATCAGCTTGACCCCGATGATCTGCAGCGCCAGGCGATCGACGCTGCGCGCCTGGGCGAAGGCCTTGGACTCGGCCGCCTCGGCCTCGAGCAGCGCGCGCATCGATGGCGTGACAGTAACCCCGGCGACGTGGTCGAGCATCGCCGCGCGGGCGTGGGTCAGGCTCATCAGGCAGGCCAGCAGCGGTCTTGGCGTGGCCTGGCGGCTCATCCAGTGCAACGCCTCCTGGTGTTTGCCGGCATCGAAACCCAATTGCAGGATGAGCAAATCGGCCCCCGCCGCGAGCTTTTTCTGCGCCTTGAGGTACTGCGCGCCGCCTTCCTCCTCGCGGTATTTGAACGGGTTGAGCGCCGCCCCGAGCAACCAGTGCGGGCAGGCCTGGCGGGCGATCTGCAGGGCGGCGACCGATTCCAGGTAGCGCACCGGGCGCTCGCCGGGCTGATGGCCGGGCAGGCGGTCGCCGGTGAGCAGCAGCAGCTGATCGAGGCCGGCGGCGTCCATGCGCTGCAGTTGCGCAAGCAGGTGGTGGCGTTCGCGGTCCTTGCCGGAGAAATGGGGCAGGGCGGGCAAAGGCGTGTCGAAGCTGGCGAGGGCGTCCAGTGGCGAGAGGTCCAGCGGGCTGGCGACGCGGTCGCCGATGGCCAGGGTCATGGGCCAGCCACACAGCTGCCCGCGGGCCATGATGGCTTGCATGGCGGCGAAGCGTTGCGCCGAAGGCTTGGGCACGAACTCCATGACGCAGACGAAGGTTTTATCGCGCAGCGCCGATTTCAGCAGGCTCATGGCTGGGGCACCTGGATTGATCAGGGTGGCATTGTGCGACAGGTGGCGGCCCAGGTCATGCCTGCGGGCGCAGGCTGCTGCTCTGAATGAGACATCGCCGGCAAGCCGGCTCCCACAAGTATCGAACACTACAGGGGGCCATGTGGGAGCCGGCTTGCCGGCGATAGGGCCCCCACTATCGAAGAAAGATCAGCGCTCGATCGCCAGCGCCACACCCTGGCCACCGCCAATGCACAGCGTGGCGAGCCCCTTGTGCACATCACGCTTGATCATTTCATGCAGCAGGGTCACCAGCACCCGGCACCCGGAAGCACCAATCGGGTGGCCCAGGGCAATCGCCCCGCCATTGACGTTGACCCGTTCGGCATCCCACTCCAGCGCCTTACCCACCGCCAGTGCCTGGGCGGCAAAGGCTTCGTTGGCTTCGATCAGGTCGAGGTCGGCCAGTTGCCAGCCGGCCTTGTCCAGGCAGCGCTGGGTCGCCGATACCGGGCCGATGCCCATGATCGCCGGGTCGACGCCGGCGCTGGCATAGGCGGCGATCTTCGCCAGCACCGGCAGGCCCAGGGCCTTGGCCTTGCTTGCGCTCATCAGCAGCACCGCGGCGGCGCCGTCGTTGAGGCTGGAGGCGTTGCCGGCGGTAACGCTGCCGTCCTTCTTGAACGCCGGGCGCAGCTTGGCCAGGGCCTCGGCCGTGGTGCCCGGGCGCGGCTGTTCGTCACGCTCGAAGACCAGCGGCTCGCCTTTTTTCTGCGGCATCACGATCGGGGTGATCTCGTCCTTGAAGCGGCCAGCCTCGATCGCGGCCACGGCTTTTTGCTGCGAAGCGGCGGCGAAGGCGTCCTGCTGCTCACGGCTGAGGCCGTACTTGTCCACCAGGTTTTCCGCAGTGATGCCCATGTGGTAGTCGTTGAAGGCATCCCACAGGCCATCGCTGATCATGCTGTCGACCAGCTGGCCATGGCCCATGCGCTGGCCGGTGCGTGCCGAGGGCATCACATAGGGCGCCAGGCTCATGTTCTCCTGGCCGCCGGCAATCACCACCTCGGCGTCACCGCAGCGGATGGCCTGGGCAGCCAGGTGCAGGGCATTGAGGCCCGAGCCGCAGACCTTGTTCAAGGTGAGCGCCGGCACGCTGTAGGGCAGGCCAGCCTTGATTGCGGCCTGGCGCGCGGGGTTCTGCCCGGCACCGGCGGTGAGCACCTGGCCGAGGATCACTTCATCGACCTGGGCCGGGTCCAACCCGGTCTGCTCCAGCAGGCGCTTGATCACGGCAGCGCCGAGGTCCACGGCAGGCACCGTGGCCAGGGCGCCCTGGAAGCTGCCGATGGCGGTGCGGGTTGCGGCGACGATGACCACGTCGTTCATGTTGTTGTTCTCCGGGCAATGGGCGTAATGCCCCAGCATCGGTGGCTTTGGCTGATTTGTTAAGTTTGTTTTTCTTTGCCATTGATCGGGAAAGCAAATGAATGCCCCGGCGCCACGAGGCCACTGCCGGCCTCGTCTAAGCTGGAAACGTTCCGCCGCGTCTTTCAACCCACCGATTGGAGCACACCGCCATGCGCATGCTGATTGCCGCCACCTTGCTGCTGGGTAGCAGTGCCGCCTTCGCCGCCACGCAATGCACCACCGCCGACAAGAGCACCTGGCAAAACCCGGAAAAATTCCAGGCCCAGCTCAAGGAGCAGGGCTACAAGATCAACAAGTTCCAGGTCACCAAGGGCAACTGCTACGAGATCTACGGGTTCGACAAGGAGGGCAAGAAGGTCGAGATCTACCATGACCCGGTCTCGGGCAAGGCCGTCAAGACCGAATACCACAAATGATGCAACGCGCGACCGTCACGCTGTGGGACCCGCTGTTGCGCCTGTGCCACCTGTCGTTCGCCACCGTGTTCTTTGCCGATTATTTTTTCAACGAAGAGGGTGACGACTGGCACCAGTGGCTCGGTTACTACGCGTTGGGCTGCGTGCTGGTGCGCCTGGTGTGGGGCTTCGTCGGGCCGCGAAGTGCGCGCTGGGCCGATTTCTGGCCAACCCCTGCGCGCCTGGCGGCCCATGCCCGGGCGCTGTTCAAGGGCCAGCCCTACCATCGCTTGGGGCATTCGCCGATTGGTGCGCTGGTGATGCTGCTGATGCTCGCAGGCATTACTGGCCTTGGGCTGACCGGCTGGGCCTCGCAGGAGGTTGACGCGCTATGGGGGGCCGATTGGCCCATGCAGGTGCACAGCTTCCTGGCCGATGCCGTGTTGGCGCTGGTTTGCGTGCATGTGCTGGCGGCGATCGTCGAGAGTGTGCGGTTGCGCGAGAACCTGCCGTTGTCGATGCTGACCGGGCGGCGGCGTATGCCTGATGAGCACTTAGAATGAAGCAGCCGCTTTGCCTGGGCT
>NZ_DJTF01000130.1:0-5281 GCF_002438125.1 Pseudomonas sp. UBA6315 | reverse complement strand
CTTGCCCCGCGAAGAGGCCAGACCTGCCTGCTAGGCCGGGCACTGGTGGGTGACGCAATGAATGCCCCCGCCACCTGCGGCGATCGCATCGATGTCCAGCTGCACGATCTTGCGCCCCGGATACAGCGCGGCCAGTAGCGCCCGGGCCTTCTCATCAGCCTGGGCATCGCCGAACTGCGGGGCGATGACGGCGCCATTGATGACGAAGTAGTTGATGTACCCAGCGGCAAAATCGGCGCTCTTGCTGAACCTGTTGCGCCGCCCGCGCGTTGGCGGCGACACCAGGTGCACCTGCAAGGCCCGGCCTTCGGCATCGGTGGCCTTCTTGAGAATCTCCAGGTGCTTGCGCGTGACCTCGTAGTCGAAGGATTCGGGGTCGTTGTCGAGGTTGGCAATCACCACGCCCGGCCGCACGAAGCGGGCATAGAAGTCCACGTGGCCATCGGTGATGTCCTCGCCGGCGATGCCCGGCAGCCAGATGATTTTGTCGAGGCCCAGGCGCTTCTTGAGTTCGGCTTCGACCTCGGCCTTGCTCCAGCCGGGGTTGCGGTTGGCGTTGATCCAGCTGCTCTCGGTCATGATGCCGGTGCCGTGGCCGTCCACCTCGATGGCGCCGCCTTCGCCCACCAGCTCGCTGCGCTGGTAGCGCGCGCCGGCCAGGGCGGCCACCCGCTTGGCCAGTTGGGCGTCGTTGCGGTGGCGTTGCTTGTTGCCCCAGCCGTTGAAGTTGAAGTCCACCGCGGCCAGGCCATCGCCCTCGTCGACGACGAAGTTGGCGCTGATGTCGCGCATCCAGATGTCATCCAGCGCACAGGTGACGAACTGGGTGTTGGCGCTGGCGCAGTGGCGCTCGGCCAGCGCGCGCTCGCTTTCGCGGCAGAACACGGTCACTGGCTGGTAGCGGGCAATGGCCTGGGCGATGCGGCCCAGGGCCGCTTGCACGTCGGCGGTGAAGTCCTCCCAGATGGCGTCTTGGGCGGCGAAGGCGATGAAGGCGCGCTGTTGCGGCTCGCCCTCGTCGGGCATGAACCAGCGGCCCGCCTGGTCGGCGCGGGCCAGACCCAGGGGCAAGCCGAGGCTGGCGCCCAGGCCTGCGGCCAGTGACAGTTGCAGGAAGGTTCTACGGCTTGGCATGGGTCAGTCCTGTGCAGTCTTGAAGCGCGTCCACACCCGCATGCGCGCGCGCATATCGGCCTGGGGGATGTCGCGGCCCGGGATCAGCCGGGCATAGGTGGCTTCGTCGAGGTAGATATCGGGGTTGTCACGCAGCCGCGGCTCGACCGCCTCGCGCGCCTTGGCACTGGCCGTGGGGTAACCGGTGAAGTTGCTGATCGCGGCCATGTTCTGCGGGCGCATGACGAAGTTGATGAAACGATAGGCGTATTCCGGGTGCTTGGCATCGGCAGGTATCGCCATGGTGTCCATCCACACCGTGGTGCCCTGGCGCGGCACGCGGTACTGGAAGTCCAGCTGCTTGCCGGCGGCCTCGGCGGTGCGCTGGGCCTGGATCACGTCGCCGCTGTAGCCCAGCGACAGGCACAGGTTCTCGTTGACCAGCTCGGTCACCGGCTGCGACTGGAACTTGCGGATGTACGGGCGCACCGCCTTGAGCAGTTCGCTGGCCGCGGCCAGGTCTTCGCGCTTGGCGCTGCGCGGTTCGCGGCCCAGGTAGTTGAGCACCACGGCCAGCACTTCGTCGGGCGAGTCGATGATCGAGATGCCGCAGTCGGCGAACTTGGCGGCAAGTTCCGGCTTGAACAGCAAGTCGAGGTTGTCCAGCTGGGCATCGGGCATGCGCTGGCGGATCATGCCGGCATTGCTGGTCAGGCCGATGGTGCCCCAGGTGTAGGGCACCGTGGCCTGGCTGGCCTTGGGGTACTGGTCATGCAGCTTGCGCAGGCCAGGGTCGATGTCGTCCAGCGCTTGCAGCTGGCTGCGGTCCAGTTTCTGCAGGCTGCCGGCACGCATCAGGCGCTCGGCCACGGTGTCGCCGGGGAACACCAGGTCGTAGCCGCTGCGCCCGGACATCAGCTTGGCTTCGAGCACTTCGCTGCCGTCCATCACGTCGTAGATCACCTGGATGCCGGTTTCGGCCGTGAACTGCTTGAGCGTGTCGGCGGCGAAGTAGTCGGCCCAGTTGTACAGGCGCAGCGTCGGCTGCTCGGCCTGGGCGTGGGCGGTGCACAGGGCCAGGGCGAGTGCCGCCAGGTGAGGCAGTTTCATGGTCAGGCCCTCGCAAGGTGGGAGTGGTTGCCGTCCAGGGTCAGCAGCGGCGAGTACATGTCCGGGCGCCGGTCGCGGTAGATGCCCCAGCTCAGGCGGTCCTCGCGCATGCGCGCCAGGTCCAGGTCGTGCAGCCAGATGCCGCTGCTGTTGCGGTCGGCTTGTTCCAGCAGCGCGCCCTTGTGGTCGCAGATGAACGACGAGCCGTAGAAGCGCATGGACAGGCCGGGGTCGCTGCCGGCGACTTCCTCGCCGACGCGGTTGGCCGCCACCACCGGCAGCAGGTTGGCGGCGGCGTGGCCGCGCATGGCAACCTGCCAGTGGTCGCGCGAGTCCAGCTCGGCGGCGCCGGGCTCGGAGCCGATGGCGGTGGGGAACAGCAGCACTTCGGCGCCCAGCAGCGCCAGGCAGCGCGCGGTTTCGGGGAACCACTGGTCCCAGCAGATGCCGATGCCCAGGCGGCCGAAGGCGGTGTCCCAGACCTTGAAGCCGGTGTCGCCTGGGCTGAAGTATTCCTTCTCCTGGTAGCCGATGGCGTTGGGGATGTGGGTCTTGCGGTAGACCCCGAGCAGGCGGCCGTCGGCATCGGCGACGGTCAGCGAGTTGAAGAAGGCATTGCCGGCCCGTTCGTACCAGCTCAGCGGCAGCACCACGCCCAGCTCGCCGGCCAGCGCGGCGAAGCGCTGCAGGATCGGGCTGTCGGCGTAGGGCTGGGCCAGGGCCTGGTGGCGGTGGTCCTGTTCGATGCAGAAGTAGGGCGTGGCAAACAGCTCCTGCAGCAGGATCACCTGGGCGCCCTGGGCGGCGGCCTGGCGCACCAGCTGCTCGGCGCGCTCGAGGTTGTCCGGCAGGTTCCAGCTGCACGGCATCTGCGTGGTGGCGATGCGCAGCAGGCTCATGGCTGCACCTCGGGTTGCTGCTGGGTGATGCAGTGGATGCCGCCACCGCCGTGGGCGATATGGTCGATGCGCACCGGCACGATTTCCCGATCCGGGAAGGCGTGGGCCAGCTGCGCGGCGGCAGCGTCGTCGGCGGCAATACCATAGGCCGGCATGATGACTGCGCCGTTGGCCAGGTAGAAGTTGGTGTAGGAGGCGCAGAACACCTCGGCATCCGGGTCGACTGCGGCGCTGGCTTCGTACAGGTCGAGCAGTTCGAAACGGCGGCCCTGGGCATCGCTGGCCAGCTCCAGGGCGCGGCGGTTTTCCCGCACCACTTCGGCGTATACCGAACCCTGGTCATGGGTGGCATCGACCAGCAGCACGCCGGGGCGGGCGAAGGCGCACACGCCGTCCACATGGCCATCGGTCATGTCGCCGGTGACGTACTGCGGGTCGCCGGGCAGCCAGATGGTCTTGCGGATGCCCAGGTGGCGGGCGAAGCAGCGCTCGAATTCGGCCTTGCTGATGCCGGGGTTGCGGTTGGGGTTGAGCAGCACCGATTCGGTGGTGATCAAGGTGCCTTCGCCGTCCACGTGAATGGCGCCGCCTTCATTGCACAAGGCGGTGCTGAAGCCGTCCAGGCCCAGGTGGTCGAGGATGCGCCTGCCCAGGCTGCGGTCCAGGCCGTGGGCGGATTTGCCGCCCCAGGCGTTGAAGCGCCAGCTCAGGCCGGCAAGGCCATGCTGTGGGTGGCAGATGAAGCTGGGGCCACTGTCGCGGCACCAGCTGTCATCGACGGCCAGCTCGATCAGTTCGATGTTGCTGCCGCACAGGGCGCGGGCACTGGCCAGGGCTGCAGGGTCGACGACCATCTTCACCGGCTCGAAGCGAGCGATGGCGGCGGCCACCCGGGCAAAATCGCGCTGCACGTCGGCCAGGCTCACCTGCCAGCCGCTTTCCCACAGGGCCTGGTTGTGCGGCCAGATCATCCAGGTGGCAGCGTGGCGGGCCCATTCGGCAGGCATGCGCCAGCCGCTGTCGAGGGACAGGTCCATAGAGAACTCCGATCTATTAAGGATTTTTATCAACGAAGCCCGCCGTCGCGGGTGTTGGTGACCATGCTATGGCTATGAAGCGGCAGCGACAAACGATAGATTTAGCGCATATCTGATTAGCAGGGCTTATCGATCATGCTCAAACACTGGCCACCCCTCAATGCCCTCAGAGGCTTCGAAGCTGCCGCGCGGCTGGGCAGCTTCCACAAGGCGGCAGAGGCGCTGAACCTCACCCAGTCGGCCATCAGCCAACAGATCCGCAGCCTGGAAACCTACCTGGAGCAGCCGCTGTTTTACCGCAGTGGCCGCAGCGTCAGCCTGACCGATGCCGGCCACGACCTGCTCAGCACCACCCAGTCGCTGCTGCAGCACCTGGCAGTGGGCATTCGCCGCCTCGACCAGTACCGCAAGCCCAACCAGCTGGTGGTCAACACCACGCCGGCATTCGCCCGGCATTGGCTGCTGCCACGCCTGGCCGATTTCCATCAGCGCTGCCCAGAGGTCGACCTGTGGCTGTTCACCAGCTTCGAGGTGCCGGACATGGCCACCGAGACCATCGACCTGGCCATCCGTGATGACCTCAGCGCCCAGGCCGAATGCAGCTTCAGCGTGCTGCACCAGGATCATCTCTACCCGGCCTGCCACCCCTCGCTGGCCACGGCCCCTGGCCGCACCACCCTGCACGGCGAGCGCGAGATGGACTGGAGCCATTGGCAGCTGGAAGGGGGCGAGGATGTCGGCCAGCAGGGCAAGGGGCTGAACTTCTCCGACCCGGGCCTGCTGCTGGATGCCGCCAGCGAAGGGCTGGGCGTTGCCCTGGTCAGCCAGCTGCTGGCCCGCCGGGCAGTGCAGCAAGGGCTGCTGCAGGCGCTGTCGGCGCAGCGCGTGCGAGGCCCGGCCTGGGCCTGCCTGGTGCACCGCGACAGCCAGGGCGACCCGCTGGCCAGGCAATTTCTCGAATGGCTCAAGGGCGCGCTGGGCCAGGAATGACGCGGGCAGTTTTGAATCCCCCCGATCAGCCCGTAATATGTGTCGGATAACCTGCGGGGGTAGTCTCACCCTCTGATCAATCGGAAGCGCCCCTTGGCGGCGCTTCCCCAGCATAAACCTGACGAGGTACAG
>NZ_DJTF01000165.1:0-20071 GCF_002438125.1 Pseudomonas sp. UBA6315 | reverse complement strand
AATGTCGCAGCTGCATGCAGCTCAAGGCACCCCTCCATCCGGCACTGCACACCCGTCAAGGGGTGCGTTCGCGTCTTTCAGGTTCTCCCCGACATTCCACCCGCAAGGAAGACGTCTGGAGAGCCTGTGATGAGCAAACAAGAAAAAACGATCAACCTCAGCGAGTCGGCGCAAGTCGACCAGCAGTCGGTGCAACCCTTCCCGCGTTCGCGCAAGGTGTATGTCGAAGGCTCGCGCCCGGACATCCGCGTGCCCATGCGCGAAATCAGCCTACACGACACCCCCACCGACTTCGGCGGCGAAAGCAATGCGCCGGTGCTGGTCTACGACACCTCCGGCCCGTACACCGACCCCAATGTCATCATCGACGTGCGCAAAGGCCTGGCCGATGTGCGCTCGGCCTGGATCGACGCCCGCGGCGACACCGAGCGCCTGGCCGGCCTGAGCTCCAACTTCGGCCAGCAGCGCCTGAACGATGCCGAACTGGCCAAGCTGCGCTTCGCCCACGTGCGCAACCCGCGCCGGGCCAAGACCGGCGCCAACGTCACGCAGATGCACTACGCGCGCCAGGGCATCATCACCGCCGAGATGGAATACGTCGCCATCCGCGAGAACATGAAGCTGCAAGAGGCCCGCGCCGCCGGCCTGCTCAGCCAGCAGCACGCCGGCCACAGCTTCGGCGCGAGCATCCCGAAAGAAATCACTGCCGAATTCGTGCGCGAGGAAATCGCCCGCGGCCGCGCGATCATCCCGGCCAACATCAACCACCCGGAGCTGGAGCCGATGATCATCGGCCGCAACTTCCTGGTGAAGATCAACGGCAACATCGGCAACAGCGCGCTGGGTTCCTCGATCGAGGAAGAAGTGGCCAAGCTGACCTGGGGCATCCGCTGGGGTTCGGATACGGTCATGGACCTGTCCACCGGCAAGCACATCCACGAAACCCGCGAGTGGATCATCCGCAACTCGCCCGTGCCGATCGGCACCGTGCCGATCTACCAGGCGCTGGAAAAGGTCGGCGGCATCGCCGAGGACCTGACGTGGGAGCTGTTCCGCGACACCTTGATCGAACAGGCCGAGCAGGGCGTGGACTACTTCACCATCCACGCCGGCGTGCTGCTGCGCTACGTGCCGCTGACCGCCAAGCGGGTGACCGGCATCGTCAGCCGCGGTGGCTCGATCATGGCCAAGTGGTGCCTGGCGCATCACCAGGAGAACTTCCTGTACACGCATTTCGACGAGATCTGCGAAATCATGAAGGCCTACGACGTCAGCTTCTCGCTGGGCGACGGCCTGCGCCCGGGCTCGATCGCCGACGCCAACGACGCGGCCCAGTTCGGTGAGCTGGAAACCCTCGGCGAGCTGACCAAGATCGCCTGGAAGCACGACGTGCAGTGCATGATCGAAGGCCCGGGCCACGTGCCGATGCAGCTGATCAAGGAGAACATGGACAAGCAGCTGGAGTGCTGCGACGAGGCGCCGTTCTACACCCTCGGCCCGCTGACCACCGACATCGCCCCGGGCTACGACCACATCACCTCGGGTATCGGCGCGGCGATGATCGGCTGGTTCGGTTGCGCCATGCTCTGCTACGTCACGCCCAAGGAGCACCTGGGCCTGCCGAACAAGGACGACGTCAAGACCGGCATCATCACCTACAAGATCGCCGCCCACGCCGCCGACCTTGCCAAGGGCCACCCCGGCGCGCAGATTCGTGACAACGCGCTGTCCAAGGCGCGCTTCGAATTCCGCTGGGAAGACCAGTTCAACCTGGGCCTGGACCCGGACACCGCACGGGCCTTCCACGACGAGACGCTGCCCAAGGAATCGGCCAAGGTCGCGCACTTCTGCTCGATGTGCGGGCCGAAGTTCTGCTCGATGAAGATCACCCAGGAGGTGCGTGAATACGCCGCCAACCAGCGCGTCGAGGCGGTGGACGTGGCGGTCGAGGATGGCATGCGCGAGCAGGCCGAGCGGTTCCGCCAGGAAGGCAGCCAGCTGTACAAAAAAGTGTAACAACGCCACTCCCCTGTGGGAGCGGGCTTGCCCCGCGAAAGCGTCAGCTGGGCCAGCGCGGTTGGCAGGCCTGGCCCTTTCGCGGGGCAAGCCCGCTCCCACAAAGGCGGCTGTAGTCCATCAATTCTTCCGGCGAACATAACAATGACCACCCCCAGCCACTTTTCCCCTGACCACCCGGTCCCTTCCAGCCAGCGTCCGTTCGGCGCCCGCGACCTGTTCTCCCTATGGTTCTCCCTCGGCATCGGCCTGATGGTCCTGCAAGTGGGCGCCATGCTCGCCCCCGGCCTGGGCCTGGCCGGCGCGGTGCTGGCCATCGCCCTGGGCACGGGCGTGGGCGTACTGCTGCTGGGCGCCGCCGGCGTGATCGGCAGTGACACCGGCCTCTCGGCCATGGCCACCCTGCGCCTGAGCCTGGGCCGCCACGGCGCGCGCCTGCCGGCGCTGCTCAACCTGCTGCAACTGGTGGGCTGGGGCGCGTTCGAAATCATCGTCATGCGTGACGCCGCCAGCCTGCTGGGCGCGCGCACCTTCGGCGAACACAGCCTGTGGAACA
The DNA here is from genome assembly GCF_002438125.1 of Pseudomonas sp. UBA6315. Taxonomy (NCBI): domain Bacteria; kingdom Pseudomonadati; phylum Pseudomonadota; class Gammaproteobacteria; order Pseudomonadales; family Pseudomonadaceae; genus Pseudomonas; species Pseudomonas sp. UBA6315. The sequence goes on along the minus strand of NZ_DJTF01000165.1, from coordinate 17,499 downwards.
GCCCGATGCTCTGGACCCTGTGCTTCGGCGGCCTGGCCACCCTGCTGGCGGTCAGCGGGCCATTGGCCTTCGTGCGCAAGATCCTGCGCAAGTGGGGCATCTGGGTGCTGATGGGCGCTTGCCTGTGGCTGACCTGGAACCTGTTCGCCAAGGCCGACCTGGCCCAATTGTGGAGCCGCGGTGGCGATGGTTCGATGTCGCTGGCGGTGGGCTTTGACATCGTCATCGCCATGCCGCTGTCGTGGCTGCCGCTGATCGCCGACTACTCGCGTTTTGCCAGCAGTGCCAAGCGCGTGTTCGGCGGCACCGTGCTGGGCTACTTCATTGGCAATACCTGGCTGATGAGCCTGGGTGTGGCCTACACCCTGGCCTTTGCCCCGAGCGGCGAGGTCAATGCCTTGCTGCTGGCCCTGGCGGGCGCCGGCATGGGCATCCCGTTGCTGCTGATTCTGCTGGACGAGTCGGAAAAGGCCTTTGCCGATATCCATTCGGCTGCCGTTTCCAGCGGCTTGCTGGTGCCGGTGAAGGTCGAGCACCTGGCCCTGGCCATCGGCGTGCTGTGCACGTTGATCGCGCTGCTGGCGCCGCTGGCGCAGTACGAGAACTTCCTGCTGCTGATCGGTTCGGTGTTCGCGCCGCTGTTCGGCGTGGTGCTGGTGGACCATTACCTGGTGCGCCGCCGCCGTGCCCCGGCACAGATCGACGGGCTGCACTGGCAGGCGCTGCTGGCCTGGGTGGTGGGTGTTGCGGTCTATCACCTGATCGCCGCGCAGGCGCCGTCGCTGGGTGCGACCCTGCCAGCACTGCTGCTGGCAGGTGGGCTGCATGCGCTACTGAGCCTCAGCCGCGGCCGGGAAACAGTTCAGGCTTGAGCACGCCGTTCAGGCGCGGGTAGGGGATCTTGAGCTCCACGTGGCCCATGGAATAGGGCGCGATGGTGTAGACCTCGTACTTGACCACTACCGCGCCGTAGGTGAGGGCGATGTGCGGGGACTTCTGGAACGGCCAGGTCTTGACGAACTCGGCGTCCTTGTCCATGCCCACGCTGATCAGCCAGGCGCGGTGGGATTCTTCCACGGTCTTCCAGAAGGTGTCTTCCTGGCCCGGCACCAGCATGTCCTGCAGGGTCAGCACCTTGTCCTGCTTGCGCGAATAGTTGATGAAGGCGCGCCCGGGCATGCCGTGGGCGCCGCCGCTGTCGAGGTAGCTCGACAGTTCGACGATCACCAGGCCGTCATGCTGCTCGCGTACCTTGGCTTGCAGGTAGCTGCTGTTGCGCTTGTCGGCATTGGCCAGGTACTGCTGCTCGTAGGCCTGCAAGGTGGCCGGCGCGGTGCCATGCTGGTTGTCTTCGGTGAGCTGCAGCAGGCGCTTCTCGACGATGGCGTCGAGTTTTGGCAGGGCCGGGAAGTGCACGGTGTCGATGTTCACCAGGGGGCAGTCACTGGCGCTGCAGCCAGGTTTGATGTGCTCCCAGGCGTCGCGCTTGACCTCGAGCGGGGCGCGGTAGTTGGGTGTGAACAGGCTCTGGCAGGCCCCCAGGGCCAAGGCCAGCACCGCCACGGAAGTCAGTTTGACAAGTGTCATGATGATCCTTGCAGAACAGGGAAAAGTCGGCCTTTGACCGTCTGCGCGGCCTTCAGTTCGCCACTAAGCTAACAGAGAGAAGGCGTGCTGTCCCGACTGGGCGAACGGTTGCCGGAAAGGGATGAAACCGGCAGGCGTGCAGAGTAGGATGGCGCGAAGCGGTAGTTGAGGTAATGAGGATTTCCATGTCAGACGCGTTCAATTCAGTGCCCAAGGGCTTCGAGATCATCGAGCGGGCCAATTGCTTCCAGGGCTTCTACAAGCTCGACAGGGTGCGCCTGCGCCACGAGCTGTTTGCAGGCGGCATGGGCCGTGAGATCAGCCGTGAGCTGTTCGTGCGGCACGACGCCGTGTGCGTGCTGCCCTACGATCCGCAGCGCGATGAAGTGGTGCTGATCGAGCAGTTTCGGGTGGGGGCGCTGGACAAGGTCGGCAACCCCTGGCTGATCGAGATGGTCGCCGGGCTGATCGACAAGGACGAGCAACCGGAAGAAGTGGCCCACCGTGAAGCCGAGGAAGAAGCCGGCCTGACCTTTAGCGCCCTGTGGCCGATGACGCGTTATTTCCCCTCGCCTGGCGGCAGTGATGAATACGTGCACCTGTTCCTCGGGCGTTGCACCAGCGAAGGCGCCGGTGGCCTGCATGGCCTGGAGGAGGAGGGCGAGGACATCCGGGTACGCGTGTGGTCGTTCGAGGATGCCCTGCAAGCCGTGCGCGATGGGCGCATCTGCAATGCGGCGACCATCATCGGCCTGCAATGGCTGGCCCTGAACCGCGATGAAGTCCGAGGTATGTGGAAGTGAACCTGCTGCGTGAGCGTTATCGGGTCGACCTGGCCGGGCTGCAAGCAGCCTGCGAGGCCAACTATGCCCGGCTCATGCGCCTGCTGCCCGACATGCGCACCACCCAGAGCTCGCGGCGCATCGGCATGACCCAGGGCGACCAGATGCTGGGCGTGCTGGTGCTCGACGTGCTGCTGGCCTGCCCTTACACCACCACCTTGCGGGTGCGCCAGGAGCACAGCCTGCCCTGGCTGCCGGTGCCGCACCTGGAAGTGCAGGTGTACCACGATGCGCGCATGGCCGAAGTGGTCAGCGCCGAACACACCCGGCGCCTGCGCAGCATCTACCCGTATCCCAACGAAGCGATGCACCAGCCGGACGAGAAAGCCCAGCTCAACCTGTTCCTCGGCGAATGGCTGAGCCACTGCCTGGCCTGCGGCCACGAACTGGCAAGTGTGCGCTGAAATGTGACGGCAGTCTGCTTCGACGGTTTGCGCGGCGCGGCTGCAGCGCCATAATTCCCGCTGAATCCGCTCGAGGAGACGGCCGTTGCCGCACCCAGACCCTTCCCCGGCACCCGTGCATGTGGTGCAACTGACCGACGCTCACCTGTTCGCCGACCCGGCGGGCACGCTGCTGGGCCTGAACACCCGCGACAGCCTGCGCCACGTGATCGACCAGGTACGGCGCGAGCAGCCGCGTATCGACCTGCTGCTGTGCACGGGGGACCTGTCCCAGGACGCCAGCGTCGCGTCCTACCAGGCATTTCGTGATCTGACCGCCGGGCTGGGGGCGCCTGCACGCTGGTTGCCGGGCAACCATGACGAGGCGCGGGTGATGGCCGAGGTGGCGCCGCAACTGGTGCAGGCGGTGACCGACGTGGGTGGCTGGCGCGTGGTGATGCTCAACACGGCCGTGCTCGGGGCGACCCATGGGCTGCTCGCGCAGGACCAGTTGGCCGTGCTCGACGAGTCCCTGGCAACGGCAGGCGAGCGGCATTGCCTGGTGTGCTGCCACCACCAGCCGGTGGATATCGGTTGCGCCTGGATCGCGCCGATCGGCCTGCGCAATGCCGATGAGCTGATGCAGCGGCTGGCGGGTTATCCACAGGTGAAGGCCCTGCTCTGGGGGCATATCCACCAGCCATGGGATGAAGTGCGCGATGGCCTGCGCCTGCTGGCCACGCCGTCCACCTGCATCCAGTTCGCGGCGCGCAGCGAGGACTTCAAGGTGAGCGAGGAGCAGCCGGGGTATCGGTGGCTGCGCCTGCATGCGGACGGGCGGTTGGAAACCGGCGTGGAGCGAGCGACGGACTTCGAGGTCAGGCTCGACTTCGACAGCCCGGGGTATTGAGGAACTGGGGCTTCTGCGCAGCCCAATCGCCGGCAAGCCGGCTCCCACATGAAGGCCCAGTGGCAGCCGGCTTGCCGGCGATTGGAGCGCAAGGCGCCGCCGAAATTGTTGCGAAAAACCTGGCGCGGCGCCAAAACCCGGCGAACACGCTACACTGCGCATCCCTGCGCCCGCACCCACGGGCGCGAAGCCTAAGATTCCGGGGGCAGCATGTCGGGTTCCATCCTCTATATCCATGGCTTCAACAGCTCTCCACTGTCTACCAAGGCGCGCCAACTAGAGGCCGTGATGCAGCAGCTCGGGCTGTCGGCCCAACTGCGCCTGCCCGCCTTGCACCATCACCCGCGCCAGGCCATCGCCCAACTCGAAGCGGCCATCGCCGAGCTGGGTGCGCCGCTGCTGGTCGGCAGTTCGCTCGGCGGCTACTATGCCACCCACCTGGCCGAGCGCCATGGTCTTAAGGCGCTGCTGGTCAACCCGGCAGTCACCCCGCACAAGCGCTTCGACGGCTATCTCGGCAGCCAGCGTAACCACTACACCGGTGAAACCTGGGAGCTGACCCACGACCATGTGCAGGCGTTGGCCGAACTGGAAGTGCCGGCACTCAAAGACCCCAGCCGCTATCAAGTGTGGTTGCAGACCGCCGATGAAACCCTGGACTATCGCGACGCCGAACGCTATTACCGAGCCTGTGCCCTGCGCATCCAGGCCGGTGGCGACCACAGCTACCAGGGCTTTGCCACGCAGCTGCCGGCCCTGCTGGCGTTCGCCGGGGTTGCCCGGCAGCAATACGCGGCACTCGATTTTTCTGTATTTTGATTTTTTCGCATTCACCAGACTGACGACGAGAACCCATGGCCAATCCCAGCGCTAGCGCCTATAACGCAGACGCCATCGAAGTCCTCTCGGGCCTTGACCCGGTCCGCAAGCGGCCGGGCATGTACACCGATACCAGCCGGCCGAACCACCTGGCCCAGGAAGTCATCGACAACAGCGTCGACGAAGCCCTGGCCGGCCACGCCCGGTCGGTCCAGGTCATCCTGCATGCCGACCACTCGCTGGAAGTCAGCGACGATGGCCGCGGCATGCCGGTGGATATCCACCCCGAAGAAGGCGTGTCGGGTGTCGAGCTGATCCTCACCAAGCTGCACGCCGGCGGCAAGTTCTCCAACAAGAACTACCAGTTCTCCGGCGGCCTGCACGGTGTCGGCATCTCGGTGGTCAACGCCCTGTCGACCCAAGTGCGCGTGCGCGTCAAGCGCGACGGCAACGAGTACCAGATGACCTTCGCCGACGGCTTCAAGGCCAGCGAGCTGGAAGTGGTCGGCAGCGTCGGCAAGCGCAACACCGGCACCAGCGTGTACTTCAGCCCGGACCCCAAGTATTTCGATTCGCCGAAATTCTCCATCAGCCGCCTCAAGCACGTGCTCAAGGCCAAGGCCGTGCTGTGCCCGGGCCTGTTGGTGAGTTTCGAGGACAAGGCCAGCGGCGAGAAGGTCGAGTGGCACTACGAAGACGGCCTGCGCTCCTACCTGGTCGACTCGGTCAGCGAGTACCTGCGCCTGCCTGACGAGCCGTTCTGCGGCAGCCTGGCCGGCAACAAGGAGGCCGTGGACTGGGCCTTGCTGTGGCTGCCCGAAGGTGGCGACAGCGTTCAGGAAAGCTACGTCAACCTGATCCCCACCGCCCAGGGCGGCACCCACGTCAACGGCCTGCGCCAGGGCCTTCTGGATGCGATGCGCGAATTCTGCGAGTTCCGCAACCTGCTGCCACGTGGGGTGAAGCTGGCGCCGGAAGACGTCTGGGAACGCATCACCTTCGTGCTCTCGATGAAGATGCAGGAGCCGCAGTTCTCCGGGCAGACCAAGGAACGCCTGTCGTCCCGCGAGGCCGCGGCCTTCGTTTCGGGCGTGGTCAAGGACGCTTTCAGCCTGTGGCTCAACGCCCACCCCGAAGTGGGCATGCAGCTGGCGGAGCTGGCCATCAGCAACGCCGGGCGCCGCCTGAAGGCGAGCAAGAAGGTCGAGCGCAAGCGCATCACCCAGGGCCCGGCGTTGCCGGGCAAGCTGGCCGACTGCGCCGGGCAGGACCCGATGCGCGCCGAGCTGTTCCTGGTCGAGGGCGACTCCGCCGGTGGTTCGGCCAAGCAAGCGCGGGACAAGGAGTTCCAGGCGATCCTGCCGCTTCGCGGCAAGATCCTCAACACCTGGGAAGTGGACGGCGGCGAAGTGCTGGCCAGCCAGGAAGTGCACAACATTGCCGTGGCCATCGGTGTCGACCCCGGCGCCGCCGACCTGTCGCAACTGCGCTACGGCAAGATCTGCATCCTCGCCGACGCCGACTCCGACGGCCTGCACATCGCCACCCTGCTGTGCGCACTGTTCGTCCAGCACTTCCGCCCGCTGGTGGAAGCTGGCCACGTGTATGTCGCCATGCCGCCGCTGTACCGCATCGACCTGGGCAAGGAAATCTACTACGCGCTCGACGAAGCCGAGCGCGACGGCATCCTTGACCGGCTGGTCGCCGAGAAGAAGCGCGGCAAGCCACAGGTCACGCGATTCAAGGGCCTGGGCGAGATGAACCCACCGCAGCTGCGTGAAACCACCATGGACCCGAACACCCGGCGCCTGGTCCAGCTGACCCTGGACGACCTGCCGGGCACCACCGAGATCATGGACATGCTGCTGGCCAAGAAGCGCGCAGGCGATCGCAAGAACTGGCTGGAAACCAAAGGCAACCTGGCCGAGGTCCTGGTTTGATTCGTCTGCTGGCCGCAGTGCTGCTGAGCCTCGTTGCCCTGCCAAGCCTGGCGGGCAACTGGCCAGAGCTGAAGCTGGTAGCCGAGCACCCGATCGACGGCATGCGCGGTGGCAACCTTTCCGGGTTGGCCATTTGCCGTGGCGCGCTGTGGGGAGTTTCCGACCGCGACGACGACCGCATCTACCGCCTCGATCAGCAAGGCAGCGTGTGGCGCGCCCAACCCTTGACCTTCACGCCGCCGCCGGTGCCGGAGAGCGGCTTGCCCTGGGGCTTGAAGACCCGCAATTGGGCCGCGTCGTACATCCGCGGAGGCGAGCTGGACTACGAAGGCATCACCTGCGATCAGGCCGACAACATCTACCTGGTCAGCGAAGCCCATGCGGCGGTGCTGCAATTGCCGCTCGAAGGTGAGCCGGATTGGCTGAAGATCGACCCGGCGATGATTCGCCAGGCTCGTGCCAGCGGCATGCTGCTGCACTTCAATGCCTTGTTCGAAGGCCTGGCGATCAACCCCGCCGGCGATCGCCTGTGGCTGGCCGCCGAGCGCGAGCGCCGCGGGCTGGTGGCGATCGAGCGCCAGCAGTCGGTGTGGACCTGCGGCGCCACCTGCGTGCTGCTGAGCGAGGCCGGGGTGGAAATGCAGCCGCCGCAGATGCCCAACGCGCGGGCGCTGGCGCGGGATTTTGCCGACCTGGCCTGGTTCGAGGGCAAGCTGTTCACCCTCGAACGCAATGCCTACCGCATCTGCCGGCGTGATGCCGACAGCGGCAAGGTCGAGCGCTGCTGGTCGTTCGCCGCCGATGCGCTGGTACCGCAGCGCCTCTACGATCAGCCGTTCGGCCTGGCCGAAGCCCTGGTGATCGACGCCAAGGGCGCCTGGGTCGGTATCGACAACAACAACGGCGACCGCGCCGATGGCGAAAGCCGGCCGGTGGTCTGGCGCTTCGACGCACCGCAAGGTGGCTGGAGCGCCAAGCCATGAGCCAGGCACCGGGCAAGCGTGCGGGCAGGGTACTGATGATCGTCGCCTGGGCGGCGGCGATGTTCCTCGCCACGCGTTTCTTCGGGGACTGGGAGACGCGCCAGAGCAACCCCAACGCCCAGGTGCAATCGGCGCATGGTGAAGGCTTCATCGAGGTGCGCCTGCTGGGCAACGGCCAGGGCCATTTCGTGGCCGATGGCGCGATCAACGGCCAAGCGGTGCATTTCATGCTCGACACCGGCGCCACCGACGTGGCGATCCCCGAGGTGCTGGCCCGCGACCTGGCCCTGCAGCGTGGCAGCCCGGGGATGCTCAGTACCGCCAATGGCCGTACCGAAGGCTACCGCACGCGCCTGGACAGCCTGCAGCTTGGCGATATCCGCCTGCAGAACGTGCGCGCCCTGGTGGTGCCTGGGCTGGATGGGCAAACCGTGCTGCTCGGCATGAGCGCACTGAAACAACTTGAATTTACCCAGCGCGGCGGCACCATGCTGCTGCGCCAGAACCTGAAATGACGAGGCCCGCATGAGCGACTCACTGGAACTCAGCCTCGACGGCGTCGAACGCCGTTCGCTGGCTGACTTCACCGAACAGGCCTACCTCAACTACTCCATGTACGTGATCATGGACCGGGCCCTGCCGCATATCGGCGATGGCCTGAAGCCTGTGCAGCGACGTATCGTCTATGCCATGAGCGAGTTGGGGCTCGATGCCGATGCCAAGCACAAGAAGTCGGCGCGTACCGTCGGCGACGTGCTCGGCAAGTTCCACCCCCACGGCGATTCGGCCTGCTACGAGGCCATGGTGCTGATGGCGCAGCCGTTCAGCTACCGCTACACGCTGGTCGATGGCCAGGGTAACTGGGGTGCACCGGACGATCCGAAGTCGTTCGCCGCCATGCGTTATACCGAGGCGCGGCTGTCGCGCTATTCCGAAGTGCTGCTCAGCGAGCTGGGCCAGGGCACCGCGGACTGGGTGCCGAACTTCGACGGCACCCTGCAGGAGCCGGCGGTGTTGCCGGCGCGCCTGCCGAACATCCTGCTCAACGGCACCACCGGCATTGCCGTGGGCATGGCCACCGACGTTCCGCCGCACAACCTGCGCGAAGTGGCCAGCGCCTGCGTGCGCCTGCTCGACGAGCCCAAGGCCACCCTCGAGCAGCTGTGCGAGCATATCCAGGGCCCCGACTACCCGACCGAAGCCGAAATCATCACCCCGCGTGCCGAGATCCTGAAGATCTACGAAAGCGGCCGTGGCTCGATCCGCATGCGTGCGGTGTACCGCGTCGAGGACGGCGACATCGTCGTCACCGCGCTGCCGCATCAGGTCTCCGGCGCCAAGGTGCTGGAGCAGATCGCCGCGCAGATGCAGGCCAAGAAGCTGCCGATGGTCGCCGACCTGCGTGACGAGTCGGACCACGAGAACCCCTGCCGTATCGTCATCATCCCGCGCTCCAACCGGGTGGATGCGGCGGAGCTGATGCAGCACCTGTTCGCCACCACCGACCTGGAAAGCAGCTACCGGGTCAACGTCAACATCATCGGCCTCGATGGCCGGCCGCAGCTGAAGAACCTGCGCGCCTTGCTGCTGGAGTGGCTGGAGTTCCGCATCGGCACCGTTCGTCGCCGGCTGCAGCACCGCCTGGACAAGGTCGAGAAGCGCCTGCACCTGTTGGAAGGCTTGCTCACCGCGTTCCTCAACCTGGATGAAGTGATCCATATCATCCGCACCGAGGAGCACCCCAAGCAGGCGCTGATCGCCCGTTTCGAGCTGTCCGAGATCCAGGCCGAATACATCCTCGAGACCCGCCTGCGTCAGCTGGCGCGCCTGGAAGAGATGAAGATCCGTGGCGAGCAGGACGAGCTGCTCAAGGAGCAGGCCAAGCTGCAGGCCCTGCTGGGCAGCGACGCCAAGCTGCGCAAGCTGGTGCGCAGCGAACTGATCAAGGATGCCGAAACCTACGGCGATGCGCGCCGTTCGCCGATCGTCGAGCGCGCCGAGGCCAAGGCGCTGTCCGAAAACGAGCTGATGCCGACCGAGCCTGTCACCGTGGTGCTGTCGGAGAAGGGCTGGGTGCGTTGCGCCAAGGGCCACGACATCGATGCCACCGGCCTTTCCTACAAGGCGGGCGATGGCTTCAAGGCCGCCGCCGCTGGCCGTTCCAACCAATTTGCCGTGCTCATCGACTCCACCGGGCGCAGTTACTCGCTGCCAGCCCATAGCCTGCCTTCGGCGCGGGGCCAGGGCGAGCCGCTGACCGGCCGGCTGACGCCGCCGCCGGGCGCGACCTTCGAATGCGTGCTGTTGCCTGAAGACGATGCCCTGTATGTGGTGGCGTCCGACGCCGGCTACGGCTTCGTGGTCAAGGGTGAAGACCTGCAGGCCAAGAACAAGGCCGGCAAGGGCCTGATCAGCCTGCCCAACGGCTCCAAGGTGATGAGCCCGCGCCCGGTGGCCAACCGTGAGCAGGACTGGCTGGCGGCAGTGACCACCGAAGGCCGCCTGCTGGTGTTCAAGGTGGCCGACCTGCCGCAGCTGGGCAAAGGCAAGGGCAACAAGATCATTGGCGTGCCAGGTGATCGAGTGGCCAGTCGTGAAGAATATGTCACCGACCTGGCCGTGATTGCCGAGGGTGCGACCCTTGTTTTGCAAGCCGGCAAGCGTACCCTGTCGCTGAAGCCCGACGACCTCGAGCATTACAAGGGTGAACGCGGCCGGCGTGGTAGCAAGCTGCCACGCGGCTTCCAGCGCGTCGATGGGTTGCAGGTAGAAGGCCCGGCCTGACCCGATGAGTGGTCTGGAACGGCATTTTCAGCGCCGTTCCAGGCGGAAATGCTGGAGTCGGGCCGATATTTCGCGGATGATAGTGCCCTTGCGGTGCCGGCGTGGCCGTGTGCCCGAATGAACGAATATCAGTATCACTGCGGTTTGCCGGGGGCGACCGCTTGGATGGGATGAATGAAATTTCTGCGCCTTCCATTTGCGCTGTTGATGACGGGCTTGCTGGGGCTGAGCGGATGCAGCATGCATCAGCCGGTTGCCCTGTATCAGCTCGACAGCGGTGATCCTGGCCAGCCTTCGCAAAGTGCGGGCATGGCCGTGGTGCTCGGCCCGGTGTCGATTGCCGATTACCTGCAACGTGAAACCTTCCTGCAGCGCCAGGCCGATGGCAGCCTGAGTTCGGCGACCGACGGTCGTTGGGCGGGTAGCCTGTCGGCAGACATCGATCAACTGCTGGTGCGTCAGCTGGCCTGGCGCCTGGACAGCCAGCGCGTGGTGCTGTCGCCGGCCAGCACCGGCTTCTCGCCAGACGTGCAGGTGTTGCTGTCGATCACCCGCCTGGACTCGGGCAAGAACCAGCCGGCGATTCTCGACGCCCAATGGCGTTTGCTCGACCGCCGTGGCCATGTGCGCGACAACCGCATCGTTCACCTCGAGCAGCAGCATGAGGGTACCGAGTCGTCGCAGGTGCAGGCTCAGGGGCAGCTGTTGCAGAAGCTGGCCGAACAGTTGAGCGCGGCGGTCAAGCCGCTGGCCAACCAGCCGGCGATCGCCGAGGAGGCGCCGAAGAAGCCTGCAGCACCGGTGCAGGTGAAGAAGGAGCCGGAGAAGTCGAAGATCCCGATGGCTTCGCCGATCCGTACCGATATGGAAGTCTATCGGTTCTGATACTTGCGCCAGTCACGAAAAAGCCCGCACATGTGCGGGCTTTTTTATTGCCAGTACCGACCTCATCGCCGGCAAGCCGGCTCCCACAAGGCAAGGTGCAAGCTCTGTGGGAGCCGGCTTGCCGGCGATCAGGCCGCTGCGGTATCAGGCCCTGCGCTCGTGCATCCGCGCCAGCTGGCGCTCCAGCATCGACGGATAAGGCTCCATCAACCGCTCCACGCAGCAGGCGCCCTCAGGGCTGGCAATCGGCCGAATGCGGGCACGTTGGCGAATCAGTGCGTCATCGCTGATCGGCCGCTCCACCAGCAACAGGTTACGGCTGTGCTGGGACAGCGCCAGGGCATCCTGGGCCTTTTCCTCCAGCAGCAGGTCGACCTGCTCCAGCCCCTGCAGGTCGTCGCCCAGGGTCAGGCCAAGCTGCAGTTGCAGGGTGATGCCACTGTCGGCTACCTCGATCTGCAGGGCGTGCCCCAGGGCGCGCAGCAGCTCGCCGCAGCAAATGGCGTTGGTCAGGTAGTCCTCGCCGCAGTCGCTGCTGTGGAACAGCACCAGGGTGCTGCCGTCATTGAGCGTGAAGGTTTCACCCTCGTACAGCGACGCCGCCTGTTCCAGGCAGTCGCGGTAGCGCTCCAGCAGTTCGGTCAGGCGTGTGCGCGGCAGGCGACGCAGTTGCTCCTGGGAGCCGAGCTGCACCGCCAGCACCGCGGTGTACTGCGGTTCGTCGGACTTGACCACGGCCGGCTTGGGCGCGGGCTCTTCGTCCAGCAGCCCGGCAAAGGCCTCGTCGTCGTCTTCGTCGACGTCGGCCGTGACCTTGGCGCGTGGCGCAGCTTTGGGCGCCGGCGCGGGCGCAGCCTCGTGCAGGTCGTCGAACTCGTCTTCCGCTTCTTCTTCAGGCGCAGGCTCCGGCTCCGGCGGTGGCGGTGGAGCCAGGCGGGCGTGCAGCTGGCGGGCGATATCGCCGATCTCATCCTGGCGGTCGATCGCCGGGGTGTAGGGGTGCGGGTCGCGCAGCCATACACGCAGCTGCAGCAGCGGCAGGGTGATGTGACGGCCTTGGCGCAGGCTCAGGCTCAGCGCCAGGGCCAGCAGGATCGCGGCCAGGATGCCCATGCTCTGCAGGCTGATCAGCATCGGCTGCTGGAACTGGTTCATGTCCAGGCTGATGCGCAACTGCCCGGCGGTTACGTCCTGGAAGGTGATCTTGGTCTGGTACAGGCCTTGCGTCTCGCCCAGCAGGCTGTTGCGCGGGCGCTGGCCAGCCTCGGCGAGGATGCGGTTGTCGACGCTGTAGATCGCCGCGTGGGCCACCAAGGGGTTCTTCACCAGGTTACCCAACAGCACGTTGAGGCTGAGGATGTCGTTGGACACCAGCAGCTCGGTCGCCGAGGTGGCGGTCTGGGTGGTCAGGCTCTGGCCAAGGGCGTCGGCCTGTTCGTGCATGGCCTGCTTGAACTGCAGGCCCATCACGCAGGCATAGATCACCAACGCCAGCGCCACCAGGAAAATGTTGGTGCTGGCGATGCGCAGTGCCAGTGGAACGCGACGTTGGCGCAGGGCACGGAAGATCATGAGGAAGAAGTTGTCTGGTTTGACGGGCGTGGGCCGGTTCACAGAGCGCGGCTCTTAGTGGCGGAAAAGTGTTGCGCAGTATAGCGACCCGTGTTTTGTCGGCAAAGTATCGATGGCGCCCGATGGTCACGGAAAATCGGTAGAATGCGCATTTTTCATCGAAGTCGGAGCCAGGTTGTGCGCGAAATCGTCCTGATCAACATCACCGGTGAGGACCGTCCCGGTCTCACCGCCGCAATTACCGGCGTCCTGCTCCAGGGCGGTGTGAACATCCTCGACATCGGCCTGGCCGTCATGCACGGCACCTTGTCGTTCGGCATCCTGGTCGATATCCCGGACAACGAAGTGGCCACCAGCCTGCTGCAGAGCGTGCAGTCCAAGGCCCATGAGCTGAACCTGCAGGCCCGCTACACACCGATTTCCGAGGCCGATTACCAGCACTGGGCCGATGGCCACGGCGAGGCTCGCCACATCGTCACCCTGCTCAGCCGCAAGATCACCCCCGAGCAACTGCAGCGGGTGAGTGCGGTCATCAGCCAGTACGGCCTGACCATCGAGCGCATCGAGCGCCTGTCTGCCCGCGTTGGCCTCGATGCCGCGAGCGAAAAAGGCAAGGCTGCCGTGGAAATTTCCGTGCGTGGCGTGCCGAGCGATGCCCAGGCCCTGCGCGCCGACTTCTTTGCCTTGTCCGAAGCGCTGAGCATCGACATTGCCTTCCAGAAGGACGACCTGTTCCGCCGCAACCGCCGCCTGGCGGTGTTCGACATGGACTCGACGCTGATCGAAGCCGAGGTCATCGACGAGCTGGCCAAGGCGGCGGGCGTCGGCGAGCAGGTCGCGGCCATCACCGAGCGGGCGATGCGCGGCGAGTTGGATTTTCGCGCCAGCTTCAAGGAGCGCATGGCGCTGCTCAAGGGCCTGGATGTCAGCGTGCTGGACGAGATCGGCGCTTCTCTGCGCCTGACCGAAGGCGCCGAGAACCTATTCGCCGAACTCAAGCGCCTGGGCTACAAGACCGCGATCCTTTCCGGTGGCTTCACCTACTTCGCCAAGCAGGTGCAGGCGCGCCTGGGCATCGACTACGTGTTCGCCAACGAGCTGGAAGTGGTCGACGGCAAGGTGACCGGCGTGGCCGTGGAGCCGATCGTCGATGCCCAGCGCAAGGCCGAACTGCTGCAGCAGCTGGCGAGCGAAGAGGGCTTGCAGCTGGAGCAGACGATTGCCGTGGGTGACGGGGCCAACGACCTGCCGATGCTGTCGCTGGCGGGCCTGGGTGTGGCCTTCCGCGCCAAGCCGCTGGTGCGTCAGTCGGCCAAGCAGGCGATTTCGACCCTGGGGCTGGATGGGGTGCTGTATCTGTTGGGGCTGCGCGACCGCGACGCCCGCGTCTGATCTGAAATATTGGGGCCGCTTTGCGGCCCTTTCGCGACACAAGGCCGCTCCTACAGGTGTACGCGATCCCCTGTAGGAGCGGCCTTGTGTCGCGAAAGGGCTGCAAAGCAGCCCCGAGGGCGAATCAACCCTGTGCAGGCACCGCCAGCAGCTCACCCATGCGGGTAGCCGAACCGGCACCCAGGGTTTCGGCCCATTTCACCTGCTCCGGCCCGAACAGCACGATGGCCGTGGAGCCCAGCTTGAAGCGGCCCAGCTCCGCACCTTTTTCCAGGTGGATCGGCGCACGGCTGCCTTCGTCATAGCGGAAGGTCTTCAGCTCACGCTTGGGCGGCGTGACCAAGCCTGCCCAGACCGTCTCGATCGAGGCAACGATCATCGCACCGACCAGCACCACGGCCATCGGCCCGCGCTCGGTATCGAACAGGCACACGACGCGCTCGTTGCGGGCGAACAGCTCAGGGACGTTTTCCGCCGTGGTCTGGTTCACCGAGAACAGGCGGCCCGGCACATAGACCATTTCGCGCAGGGTGCCGGCCAGCGGCATGTGCACGCGGTGGTAGTCCTTGGGCGACAGGTAGATGGTGGCGAACTCGCCGCCCATGAACGGCGCGGCCAGGGCCGGGTCGCCGCCGAGCAGTTCCAGGGCGCTGAAGCTGTGGCCCTTGGCCTGGAAGATGCGGCCGTGCTCGATCGGGCCGAGCTGGCTGACGGCACCGTCGGCCGGGCAGAGGATCCCCCCCGGGGTTTCGTCCAGCGGGCGCGCGCCCGGCTTCAGCGCACGGGTGAAGAAGGCGTTGAAGTGCTCGTAGGCACTCAGGTCTTCGACCAGCGCTTCGCTCATGTTCACCTGGTAGCGCTTGGCGAACCAGGCGGTGAAGGCATTCTTGAACCAGCGTGCGCGGCACTCTGCGACGCAGCCGGCCAACCGCGACAGCAGGTGGTGCGGCAGCAGGTACTGGCTGATGATGAACAAACGGGATTTCATGCAGGTTCCTTAAACTTCTACAGGCGTGTCCGGGTGGTTGCCCCATTCACTCCACGACCCGGCGTAGGCCTTGATGCGCGGGTAACCGAGGGCTTTGGCCACCAGATAGGTGAAGCCGGAGCGGCGGTGTGACTGGCAATGGGTGATCACTTCCTTGTCGGGCGTGATGCCCAGTTGCTGCAGGACTTCGGCGATGTCCTGGCGAATGCGCAGGTGGTCGTTGAGGTCCATGCCGGCGGTCCATTCGAAATTGATGGCGCCGGGGATATGCCCGCCCTTGGCTGCCAGGACCTTCTCGCCACTGAATTCCTGCGGTGCGCGGGCATCCCAGATGACCAGGTCGTCGGCGCCCAGGCGGCTTTGCAGGTATTCGCGGGTGGCGGTGGGCTCGCCATGCACGTGCAGGCGCACAGGCGTGTTGGCCGCAGGCGGCACGTCGGTGACCAGCTTGTCGGCCGGCCAGGCCTGGATGCCGCCGTTGAGGTAGTGATAGGCCCGGTGGCCGATCACGTCGAGCAGCCAGATGAAGCGCCCGGCCCAGCCGCCGCCTTCGTCGTCGTAGACCACGTAGACGGCATCGTCGCGATGGCCGAGCTCACTGAACAGTTTCTCCAGGTCGGCAACGGCCGGCAGCAGGCCGGGCGCAGGCGGCAGGCCCAGCTGGGTGCGCTTGCCCTCGACGAAGCGCGCGCCGGGGATGTGGCCGCTGACATAGCGGTTGGCGCTGCTCAGGTCGACCAGGATCAGTTGCGCTGAGCCCAGGCGCGGCAGCAGATCCTCGGGCTCGATCACCAGGGGCAATCCGGAAAAGTCTGTCATCCACGGTCTCCAGTGTGGAAAGAGGGGGCGATTGTAGCGCAAGGGTCAGGCATTGCGATTGGCAAACACCGCCAGGGCGCGTTCGATGCATTGCGCGGTCTTGCCAAAGGCCTGCACGCTGACGTTGGCCAGCGGTTTGCCGCCCTGGTCGGCCACTGCCAGCATCAGCACCTGGTCATTGACCGCCAGCGAGCGCAGCAGCACATGTTCGCTGCGAAACAGCGCGCGCAGCGCCGGCGGCAACAGGGCTGAGAACTGGCCGTGGTTTTCTGGCGTCAGGCGCAGTTGCCCGGCCTTGCTGACCAGCTTCTGCAGCAGTTTGTTCTGGGTAAGGGGCAGGGCGATTGCCGCCGCCTCCTTCGGCAGGCCGGCCGCTTGCTGGACGCGCAGCAGGTCGTTGGCCTTGTCCAGGTTGAGCAGCAGGATGCGCTGCATGCCGCATGCCTGCAGGGCTTCGCGCGCCTGGGTGGCCAGGTGCACGCGATTGCTGAACGGGCTGGGCTGGGCCAGCAGGCCCTGGCACAGGGTGCGCCAGAGGCCGAGCTGCTCGGCGTTGGGCGGTGGTGGCGCCAGCATGTCGGGGTGCGGGCGGCGTTGCTGCCAGGGCCAGAGCAATGCCTCGGCCGGGTGGAACAGCGCGTGCCGGGCATGGCGCCGGGCACTGGCGGCAGCTTGCTGGTGAACCTGCTGCTGCACGTCTTCCAGCGAGGTTTGCAGGTACAGCGCGGTCAGCAGCTGCCAGCGCAGCAGGTGCGGGTTGTCCCAACCTACCTGGGCGGCCAGCGCCAGGTTGTTGGCCAGCAGCACGGTGTTGGCGGGCTGGTTGAACCAGCGGCGCAGGCCCGGTGTTTCGTCCAGGCGGTGCTGTTGGCTGAGCAGGTCTTCGTCGCGGGCGATACTCAGCACCTGGGCCAGTTGCTCGCGTTCTTCGAGCAGCAGGCGGTAGCCCTGGGTGACCCACTGCGGCAGGCGCCATTGTTCGGCCACGGCTCGGCACAGGGCCATGATGCGCACGCCGAACAGCTCTTCTTCGACCTCGGCGGCCTCTTCGCCCTTGTGGATAACCCGAAGCTCCCAGGTGTCCAGCAGCTTGGGGCAGGTCAGCGCCATGGGCCACAGCGGCGAGAGGAACAGCAGGCTGCCCCAGTGGATTTCCTGCCACAGCCGCGCCAGGCGGCTGGCGAACAGGCCGCTGGCCTGCTGCGCGGCATGCTGGCTGATCATCAGGAACTGGCCCAGCACTGGCGGAACCTCGGCCTCCGGCACTGCCGGCAGGCGGGTGAGCAGCTCGCGGGTGCGCGCCAGGCCCAGGCGGTTGAGGGCGATTTCCAGGCTCTCGGCCGGTTCTGCCTGGCTGGCGTTGGCCGAGTGATTGGCCTCGCGCATCACCGACAGCACCAGGGCCGGGCTGTCCTGCATCAGTTCGGCGATGTCGCGCAAGGAGCGGCGGCTATCGTTGATGGCGCTCATGACCCGGTCGTAACTCTGCTTCGGCACCGGTACACGCACACCGTCGAGCAGCTTTACCCAGGCCTCTAGGGTACGCGGATTCTGAGTGGACACCTTGGATTCCATTGGCATTTTGACATCAGTCC
>NZ_DJTF01000023.1:192-6449 GCF_002438125.1 Pseudomonas sp. UBA6315 | reverse complement strand
GAAGTGGATGTGTGGTTCAACCCGCCACCCATTCCCATGAGCACCGAGGAAATGGACTACGTGTTCGGCATGCCCTACGCCCGTGTACCGCACCCGGCCTACGGCAAGGAGCGCATCCCGGCCTACGAGATGATCCGCTTCTCGGTCAACATCATGCGTGGCTGCTTCGGTGGCTGCACCTTCTGCTCGATCACCGAGCACGAAGGCCGCATCATCCAGAACCGTTCGCACGAGTCGATCCTCAACGAGATCGAAGAGATGCGCGACAAGGTGCCGGGCTTCACTGGCGTGGTCTCCGACCTTGGCGGCCCGACCGCCAACATGTACCGCATCGCCTGCAAGAGCCCGGAGATCGAGAAGCACTGCCGCAAGCCGTCGTGCGTGTTCCCGGGCATCTGCGAGAACCTCAACACCGACCACAGCTCGCTGATCGAGCTGTACCGCAAGGCCCGTGCCTTGCCGGGTGTGAAGAAGATCCTGATCGCCTCCGGCCTGCGCTACGACCTGGCGGTGGAATCGCCGGAGTACGTCAAGGAGCTGGTCACCCACCACGTGGGCGGCTACCTGAAGATTGCCCCGGAGCACACCGAGCGTGGCCCGCTGGACAAGATGATGAAGCCGGGCATCGGTACCTACGACCGCTTCAAGCGCATGTTCGAGAAGTTCTCGAAAGAGGCGGGCAAGGAGCAGTACCTGATCCCGTACTTCATCGCCGCCCACCCCGGCACCACCGATGAAGACATGATGAACCTGGCCCTGTGGCTCAAGGGCAACGGCTTCCGCGCCGACCAGGTGCAGGCGTTCTACCCATCGCCCATGGCCTCGGCCACGGCCATGTACCATTCGGGCAAGAACCCGCTGCGCAAGGTCACCTACAAGAGCGAGGGCGTGGAAATCGTCAAGAGCGACGAGCAGCGCCGCTTGCACAAGGCGTTCCTGCGCTACCACGATCCGAAGGGCTGGCCGATGCTGCGCGAAGCACTGCAGCGCATGGGCCGCGCCGACCTGATCGGCCCGGGCAAGCACCAGCTGATCCCGCTGCACCAGCCGCAGACCGACACCTACCAGAGCGCGCGTCGCAAGAACTCGACGCCCGCGGGTAGCCACAAGGTGGGCAAGGAGCAGAAGATCCTCACCCAGCACACCGGCCTGCCACCGCGTGGCAGCGATGGCAGCAAGCCGTGGGACAAGCGCGAGAAGGCCAAGGCCGAGGCGTTCGCCCGCAACCAGCAGGCGGCCAAGGAACGCAAGGAAGCGGCCAAGGGTGGCGGCAAAGGCAAGAAACCGCGCCAGCCTGTCATTCCGCGCTGATTGCAGGGGCTGCTTTGCAGCCCAATCGCTGGCAAGCCAGCTCCCACAGGTAAAGCGCAGGCCCTAGGTTCTGTGCAATCTCTGTGGGAGCTGGCTTGCCAGCGATGGGGCCGCAGAGCGGCCCCTCGATCAATCAGGCTTCTTGTCCACCCACTTTGGCAACACCGGCGAGACAAACTCATCCATCCCATCCAGCAGCGCATCCGCCTGCTGCTCCAGCAGCAACATCGCCCGATGTTGCGGGCGCACGAAACCCTCTTCGACGATATGGTCGAGGAACCCGCCAAGCTTTTCATAGAACCCGTTCACATCCAGCAGCCCCAAAGGCTTGGCGTGATAGCCCAGTTGCCCCCAGGTCCACACCTCGAACAGTTCTTCCAGCGTGCCCAGCCCGCCCGGCAGGGCGATGAAGGCGTCGCTCAGCTCGGCCATGCGGGCCTTGCGCGCGTGCATGCCGTCGACCACTTCCAGGCGAGTCAGGCCCTTGTGGCCGATTTCGGCGTTCATCAGGCTTTCGGGAATGATGCCGATCACCTCGCCACCGGCGGCCATGGCAGCGTCGGCCACGGTGCCCATCAGGCCCACAGCGCCACCGCCATAGACCAGGGTCAGGCCGCGGCGGGCGATGGCCTGCCCAAGGGCAATGGCAGCTTCACGGTAGGCGGGGTTGGCACCGATGCTGGCGCCGCAGAACACACAAACGGAACGTACAGGCATAGTTCATCTCCAGTCACTTTGCGTGACAGGGTACGGCGCAGGCCTGGCGCTTCCAAGGCCGCGTTCACTCCGGTCGGGAGAATTCGCAGCTCGCGCCGGTAGCGCCGTGGGCGTAGGCTGCGAGCAGGCTGTTCATGAAATTGGACAGGGACATGGGCGTTGCTCCTAAATGAGAGGTTGTCCCATCGTCTAGTAAAAGGGCATGATGTGCTCTTAGATTGGTTGTATACAATCCATTGAACAATTCTACTGCCTGGCCACTTGACGCCACTGTTGATTCATATCAGCCAGCGGACGAACGGTTTCAGGCAGTCTCGCAATTGATAAAAACCCTGCCAAGGAGATTCATGATGTTTGCGAAAGCTGTAGCGGTATCCCTGCTGACCCTCGCCAGCGCTTCCGTCTTCGCAGCCGAGTGTTCGGTGACTGTCGACTCGACCGACCAGATGTCCTTCAACACCAAGGAAATCGTCATCGACAAGAGCTGCAAGCAATTCACCGTGAACCTGGAGCATTCCGGCAACCTGCCGAAGAATGTCATGGGCCATAACATCGTCATCAGCAAGGCCGCTGACATGCAGCCGATCGCTACCGATGGCCTGGCCGCCGGTATCGACAAGAACTACCTGAAAGAAGGTGACGAGCGCGTCATCGCCCACACCAAGATCATTGGCGCCGGCGAGAAAGACTCGGTGACCTTCGATGTGGCCAAGCTGGTTGCAGGCACCGACTACGGCTTCTTCTGCTCGTTCCCAGGGCACATCTCGATGATGAAGGGCACTGTCGTCGTCAAGTGATAAGCTGATGCTCGGGAGGGCGTTGCCTTCCATTCGCGGGGCAAGCCCGCTGCCACTCGGTATGTACCTTGCGGCAGCGGGCTTGCCCCGCGAAGCATTTATGGGGCGAACGGCAGTTCGCGCTTGTGCTGGGTCTTGCGGTAGGTCGCCACGATGATGTCGAACGCTTCCTGCTCCACCGGCAGCCCATGCAGGAACGCATCGATCTGCTGGTAGGTCACCCCGTGCGAGGCCTCGTCCGGCTTGCCCGGCTCCAGGTCTTCCAAGTCGGCGGTCGGCACTTTCTCCACCAGTGACTCCGGCGCGCCAAAGCTGCGCGCAATGGCCCGCACCTGGTTCTTCACCAGGCCACTGAGCGGCGCCAGGTCGCAGGCACCGTCACCAAACTTGGTGAAGAAGCCCATCACCGCTTCAGCCGCGTGGTCGGTACCGATCACCAGCCCTGCGCGAGCGCCGGCAATGGTGTACTGCGCCACCATGCGCGTGCGCGCCTTGACGTTGCCGACGACGAAATCCACCAGGCTCGGCGAGCCCCCCTCCAGCGCCTTCACTTCCTTGGCCAGCGCCCGCACCGCCGGGGCGATGTCGACCGTGTGCAGTTCATCGGCCTTGATCACGTCCAGGCAGGCCTGGGCATCGTGCTCGTCATGTTGCACCTGGTACGGCAGGCGCACGGCGATGAAGCGGTAGGCTGGGTCGCCGGTTTCGGCGCGCAACTCGTTGATGGCGCGCTGGGCGAGCAGGGCGGCGGTCAGCGAGTCGACGCCGCCGCTGATGCCCAGCACCAGGGTCTTGAGCCGGGCGTTGGCCAGGCAATCCTTGATGAACGCCACGCGCCGGGCGACTTCGGCCTGCAGCGCTGCAGCGTCTGCGAACGGCGGCTGCACCTTCAGCGCCTGGGCAATCTCTTGCTGAACGGCTTGCATGGGTTACTCCTTGCTGGGGACTTTGAATACGTGACGCATGTAGGCGACGAAGTTGGGGTCGCGGCACTGGGTCTTGGCGGCTTCGTCGGAGATCTTGGCCACCGGCGAGCCATTGCAGTCAGTCATTTTAAACACGATGTTCATTGGCGCCACGCCCGGTATGTCGCAGGTCAGGTTGGTGCCAATGCCGAAACTGACGTTGATGCGCCCGCGCAGGGCTCGGAAGATTTCCAGCGAGCGGGTCAGGTTCAGGCCATCGGAGAACACCAGGGTCTTGGTCATCGGGTCGATGCCCAGTTTCTGGTAGTGGGCGATGGCCTTTTCCGCCCAGGCCACCGGCTCGCCCGAATCGTGGCGCAGGCCGTCGAACAGCTTGGCGAAGTACAAGTCGAAATCGCGCAGGAAGGCATCCATGGTGATGCAGTCGGTCAGCGCGATGCCAAGCAGCCCGCGGTATTCGCGGACCCAGCAGTCGAGGGCGGCGATCTGGCTGTCGATCAGCCGCGGGCCGAGCTGCTGGTGGGCCATGAACCACTCGTGGGCCATGGTGCCCAGCGGCTTGATATCCAGTTTCCATGCCAGGTCGACGTTGCTGGTGCCTACGAAGCGGCCCGGGAACTCGTCGCGCAGCACCTGCACCACTTCGGCCTGCACACGGCTGGAGAAGCGCCGACGCGTGCCGAAATCGGCGACCTGCAGCTCGGCCAGCTCATCGTCGCTGGCATGCGCGCGCAGCCAGTCGAACTTGCGGTGCAGCTGGTCGCGCGCTTCGGCCAGGCGCATGTGCGGGTGCAGGTGGCGGTTGCGCACTTCGCTGATCAGGGCCAGCAGCGGCACTTCGAAGAGGATCACATGCAGCCAGGGGCCACGCAGGCGCAGGCACAGCTGGCCCTCTTCGATGCCCAGGTGCACGTAGCGCAGGTTGAAGCGGAACAGGCGCAGAAAACGCAGGAAGTCGGGCTTGAGGAAACTGATGCGTTCGAGGAAGGCCAGCTGGCCATCATCCAGGGTGAGGTCGCTGAGCAGTTCGAGCTGGCGGCGGATCTCGCCCAGGTAGGGGCGCAGGTCCTCGCCGTTACGGCAGCGGAATTCCCATTCCACGTCGGCGTCCGGGTAGTTGTGCAGCACGCCCTGCATCATGGTGAGCTTGTAGAAATCGGTGTCGAGCAGGTTGTGCACGATGCGCTCGGCGAATGCGCTCTCGCTCATCAAGGGGGCTCCAGAAGCGGCGAATGGCGGCCATTGTGCCAGTCTTTTCAGTTTTGTTGTGTCAGCACCGGCCCTATCGCCGGCAAGCCGGCTCCCACAGCGTTACCTCGGTGCCCGATTGTGGGAGCCGGCTTGCCGGCGATGGCGCCATCACGGCCAAAACAGGTGTTTTTCCGTGCACCAGCTAGCCTTGAAACAGTGCCGCCTGTAGCAGTCGCGCACCAGCGGTGTGCAGTTCGGTGACGGTGTGCGGTTACAGGGCGGTTGCACGTAAACACTTGCCAGGGTTGCAATGATGGCACAGCGCGGTTGCTCCTTGTCTGTACGAGTGGTGGCGCCTGCCGCACGGCAGACGGTTGCACGCTCAATAAAGAAAAGGCCGCCGGTCGCCTGCCTGGCCCTTGCCCAGTGTGTTTTCCCGGAAGACAAAACCGATGGCACGGCCCTTGCTCGGAGCACAGGGCTGAGAAGTTGTAGTGCCAACCAAAAAAAACTCTAGGAGCACCACCTCATGTCGCAGACGTTTTACAAGAAAGGTTTCCTGGCACTTGCCGTGGCAACGGCCCTGGGTGTTTCTTCGTTTGTACAGGCCGACGTGAAGATCGGCGTCGCGGGCCCCATGACCGGGGCCAACGCAGCGTTTGGCGAGCAATACATGAAAGGTGCCCAGGCGGCGGCAGACAAGGTCAACGCCGCGGGCGGCATTAACGGCGAGAAGATCGTGCTGGTCAAAGGCGACGACGCCTGCGAGCCGAAACAGGCCGTGGCCGTGGCCAACCGCCTGGTCGATCAGGACAAGGTGATCGGCGTGGTCGGGCACTTCTGCTCCTCCAACACCATCCCCGCCTCCGAGGTGTATGACGAGGCCGGCGTCATCGCCATCACCCCAGGCTCCACCAACCCGCAGGTCACCGAGCGCGGGCTGAACGCGATGTTCCGCATGTGCGGCCGTGACGACCAGCAGGGCATCGTCGCCGGCAACTACATCGTCGACGTGCTCAAGGGCAAGAAGGTCGCGGTCATCCACGACAAGGACACCTACGGCCAGGGCCTGGCCGATGCCACCAAGGAGCAGCTGAAGAAACGCGGCGTGGAACCGGTGCTGTATGAAGGCCTGACCCGCGGCGAGAAGGACTTCAGCGCCCTGGTCACCAAGATCCGCGCCGCCGGCGCCGACGTGGTGTACTTCGGTGGCCTGCACCCAGAAGCCGGCCCGCTGGTGCGCCAGCTGCGCGAGCAGGGCCTGAAGGACGTCAAGTTCATGTCCGATGACGGCATCGTCACCGACGAACTGGTG
>NZ_DJTF01000023.1:0-157 GCF_002438125.1 Pseudomonas sp. UBA6315 | reverse complement strand
GGCCTGGCCGATGCCACCAAGGCGCAGCTGGAGAAGCGTGGCGTCAAGCCGGTGCTGTACGAAGGCCTGACCCGTGGCGAGAAAGACTTCAGCGCCGTGGTTACCAAGATCCGTGCCGCTGGAGCTGACGTGGTCTACTTCGGTGGCCTGCACCCAG